>WRED01000004.1 GCA_009779495.1 Oscillospiraceae bacterium
ATAAAATTTTGAAAGAATACTCCCGTATTTTAAGAAATTTTAACGCAGTGCGGCGGAAAAAGCGCCAAAAAGACGTGCGCGTGGTTTTTTCAAACACGCCCTAGTTTCCGAGGAGGTCTAATAAAAAAGATTATCGGATTTTGTTTGTCCGATAATCTTTTTATTTGGATAATTTATTGTGGTTGTGACTTATGGTTTGGTATATGAATTAGAGGATATTAATCCATTCTATGTAAGCTTTTGCGTTTTGGATACGGTCCAAAAAACACCGCCTCTTTATAGTGCCCCACCAGCACAAATTACTCCTGATTCTCCCAATTCGTCCACACTGCCTGAACATCGTCGTTGTCCTCGAACATCTCCAGCATTTTATTCATGTTCCTGACGTCGTCCCCGTTCGTCAGTTCGGCGTATGTGGACGGGATATATTCGATTTCAGCGGAAATAAACGCGTATCCTTTTGCGTCCAGGGTATCGCGCACCGAGCCGAAATCGTTCGGCTCGGTATGTATGACGAAAACCTCGTCCTCGGACAGGAAGTCCGACGCCCCGGCCTCAAGCGAATCCTCCATCAGCCTTTCCTCATCAACGCCGTCTGCCTCGACCGCCAGGACGCCCTGCCGCGTGAACATAAACGACACGCAGCCCGACTGCCCCATGTTGCCGCCGTATTTGTCAAAGTAGTGGCGCATTTCACCGGCGGTGCGGTTTCGGTTATCGGTCAGCGTTTCAACGAGCACCGCGATGCCCGACGGCCCGTAGCCCTCGTAGATGATATCCTCGTAGCTGGCGCCGCCGTCCTCGCCCGCGGCCTTTTTGATGATGCGCTCGATGTTGTCGTTAGGCACGTTGTTCGCTTTCGCTTTGGCAATGACGTCGCGGAGCTTGAAGTTGACCGCCGGGTCAGTTCCGCCCTCTTTCACCGCTACGGCGATCTCCCGCCCGACCTTTGTGAAGATTTTAGCCCGCGCACTGTCGGTCTTTTCCTTTTTGCGTTTGATCGTGCTCCATTTGCTGTGGCCTGACATAAAAAACCACCCCAAGATCATTATTCATTATATTATAGCACAACGACGTTCGCATTACAATATTTTTTCGCAAAGTTTACTCAAAAATAAAACAAAGGAAAATTATTGACAAAAGGCATTTTTCTATGATATACTTACATTTGATTAGGTCTTCTACAATACATCTATTGAACACAGATTCTTAATTTATGAGAGGTGAGACGCTTGAAAAAGAAAATTCTCATGTGGTTCATGGTAACAGTCGCGCTGGTTTGCGTCCTGTCCGCGGGGTTTTATGCCTCCGCCGATAACGGCGATGTGACGGTGAGCCTGCAATGCTCGGGGCCGGGACGCATCTATCAAGGCACACAGATGGTCGCCAGGACGACAGGGAGCATCGACGCAGCCAAAGGCACGAGTGTGTCGCTGACAGCTGTGCCCGACTCTGACGGTGTGTTCCTGTACTGGGTCAACATGGAAACGAACCGTATCTTCAGCTTTAACGAAACTTTCACTTTCGCTGCCGCCACATATTTGAAAGTTGAAGCGGTTTTCTGTTCCGATGACTCTGATGTCCACTACGTGACGCACCTGACGGTAAACGACAACATCCTCCGCGGTATTGAGGTCTTTGTCGGCGACCCGCTTTTGCATGTGGACTACACGCCCGCCCGCGACGGTTATACGTGGACAGGCGAGTGGACGTACACGGAGCAGGAGGTAAAGGAAAGCGGCGATGATCTCCTTGTCTATCCCGTGTTCACGAAGAATGAAAGCGAGCTCGTGGTCAGGATATTGCTTGACGGCGGGGTGCAGTCCTCCGCGGTTTACGAATTCCTGGATCTCGTGGAGCTGTCCGCCGACGTAACGCACGAGGGGCAGCCGTTCTCCTACTGGGCCGTCATCAACGAGGACGAAAGCCTTGAGATCGTCAGCTATTACGCGGATTATCTGTTCTACGTGACGAAAGACGTCGATCTGACGCCCGTATACGGCGACGATTCCGGCAGCGGCATTGTGACGCGCATAACGGGTGCCCGCCCGAACCTTGACGAGGACCGTGTGACGGTTTACGCCGAAAGAAGCGTGTCGATGGACTTTGAGGTGCTCCAGCACGGTATGCTGCTCACGCTGGACGATCAGACGGGCAGCAGGGACGATCTGTTCGTCATAGACGAAAACAACCCGCTTATCGAAAAGCGCACCGGCAACGGGACGGAGCACACCGGTACTTACGGCGTGACGTATTACAACTGGAAAGTGCTGACCAATGTCAACGGAGTGGATATGTATATATATCCACGCCTGTACGCGCGTTCCTATGTTGTCGTGAAAGATTCCGGCGGAGCTACGCACACGATTTACGGGACGGTTTATGTCGTTGAGGAACAATACGGCGGAATGCCCGGCGACGACATAGACGATCCCTGGGGATGATGGGAGGAGAGTGAATATGAAGAAGATATATGAAAAGCCCGAGCTTTCGGTTGAGCGGTTTGAGATCGAGGATGTCATTACGGCGTCCGGCATTACTGTGACGACTGATCCCGCGACAACGACAATATCGACGACGACCACAACGAAGCCCGGATTGGAGGGCGACGATTGGAATGGGCCGACTGTGCCTACGACTACGAATACAACCGTGGGTCCGATGTCACCTCCGTCTGCGTTTGATTTGATAGCCGATAAGCTCTACGGATTTTTTGTAAAGTAACAAAACAATAAAAAAAGCAGCCTCTGACCGTGATGGCCGGCGGCTGTTTTTTTATTTTTCGCTTGCCTGACACCATCATATAGTGGTATAATATAGTCAGGATGACTATACCGAAAAAAGAGCAAAGGAACGATCATATATGAAGCTTCTCGCCATCGACGGCAACAGCATCATCAACCGCGCCTTTTACGGCATAAAGCCGCTTTCGACGAAGGACGGGCAGTTCACAAACGGCATATACGGTTTTATGAATATCCTGCTGCGCCTGCGCGACGAGTGTTCGCCCGACGCCGTTGCCGTTGCTTTCGACCTGAAAGGGCCGACTTTCCGCCATGAGCTGTACGGCGAATACAAGGCCGGGCGCAAGGGTATGCCCGACGAGCTTGCGCAGCAGTTGCCCGTTTTGAAGGAACTGCTTTTAAGGCTGGGCTATAAAATTGTGGAGACGCCCGGCTATGAGGCCGACGACATTCTGGGAACGCTGTCCAGGCTCTGCCATGACAGCGACGGTTGGCAGTGCGTGATCGCGACGGGTGACCGTGACAGCTTACAGCTTATCAACCCGGAAACCACCGTGCTGCTTGCCTCGACGAAGATGGGCAGGCCGCAGACGGTACGCTACGACACGGACAAGCTGATGGAGGAATACGGCGTCAGTCCGCGCGGGATGCTGGAGATGAAAGCACTTATGGGCGACAGCTCAGATAATATTCCCGGTGTCGCGGGAATCGGGCAAAAAACGGCCGCTGACCTCATTCAAAAATATGGTGATATTGACAGGATATACGGCGAAATAGACTCGCTCGACATAAAGCAGGGCGTGCGGGACAAGCTCAGGACCGGGCGCGACAGCGCGTTTTTGAGCCGCGAGCTTGGCACGATCTGCCTTGATGTGCCGATAGAAACCGACTTACGGGCGTATTTGCCCGGCGCGCCCGATGCGTATGAGGTCACAAAAATATTGACCGGGCTTGAGATGTTCAATATGCTTGGCAGGCTTAAACTGGATGCGTCCGCTCAAGAGGCCGAAGTCGCGGGGGCTTCGGTCCCGAATATCGCGGAGGAACAGGCTCACGACCTGACAGGATTGCTGAACATGCTTCGCGGACAGGGAAAGGCGTACTTCATGTCGGAGTTTGAGGACGGCTTTGTTTCGAGTATGCGATTTTTCCTGAACGGGTCGGTTGCCGTTGTTTCATGCGGACATGGCGGCTTCTTCGGCTTCGTGAAAGACTTTTTGCTTGACCGCGATATCTTCAAGGTGACCCGCGACAGCAAGCCGCTTTACGCCTACGCCGTCCGAAACGGGCTGGACGTCCGCGGGCTTGTGATGGACGTGGAGCTGGCCGGGTATGTGCTGAATCCGTCGTCGAACGACTACAGTCCGCTTCGGCTGGCGCGGGAGTACGGCGTCGCTTTGCCGAAAGCGGAGAGCGATGCCATTGCTCAGGCGGCGGTTCTGCCCGCGCTTTACGACGTACTCAAGTCGAAGATTTTTGAAAACGGGCAGGAGAAGCTGCTGTATGAGATAGAGATGCCGCTGGCCGGCGTTTTGGCGTCGATGGAGCTGACGGGCTTCGAGGTTGACGAGGATGGAATCGCGGACTTCGGTGAGACGCTGGACTCGCGCATCGGCGACCTCACCGCGCGTATTTTCAGCGAGGCGGGTTTTGAGCTCAACCTGAATTCGCCGAAGCAGCTCGGCGAAGCGCTGTTTGAGCGGCTGGGCATTCCGGCGAAAAAGAAAAATAAGACAGGATATTCCACAAACGCCGACGTTTTGGAAAGCCTGACGGACGACTACCCCATCGTCGGGAGGATCCTTGAATACCGCACGCTGAGCAAGCTGAAAAGCACGTACTGCGACGGGCTTTTGAAGGTCGTCGCGGAGGACGGGCGCATCCATTCCACGCTCAACCAGACCGAGACGAGGACGGGCCGCATATCGTCCACGGAGCCGAATCTGCAAAACATCCCTGTCCGTTCGGACCTGGGCCGCGAAATGCGCAGGTTCTTCCGGGCCAGGGAGGGCTGTGTGCTGGTGGACGGCGACTACTCGCAGATCGAGCTGCGCGTGCTTGCGCATATCGCCGGTGACGAAACGATGATCCGCGCGTTCAATGACGGCGACGATATCCACGCCATAACCGCGTCGCAGGTGTTCAACATGCCGCCCGCCATGGTCACGCCGCTCATGCGAAACCGCGCGAAAGCGGTGAACTTCGGCATTGTCTACGGTATCGGCGCGTTCTCGCTGGCCAAAGACATCGGCGTGACAAGGGCGGAGGCTGACAGCTACATCAAGGGCTATATGCACCATTATGCCGGGGTCAGCCGCTATATGGAGCGCGTGGTGGCCGAGGCGAAGGAGCGGGGCTACGCTGAAACGCTGTTCGCGCGCAGACGGTATCTGCCGGAGCTGTCGGCAAGCAACGCGCTGACGCGGGGCTTCGGCGAGCGCGTCGCGCGGAACATGCCGATACAGGGAACGGCGGCGGACATCATCAAAATCGCGATGATCCGCGTGCATGAACGGCTGAAAAGCGAGGGGCTCAGGTCAAAAATAATTTTGCAGGTGCATGACGAATTGATCATCGAATCGCCGGAGGAGGAGGCCGAAGCCGCGGCGCGGATCATGGCGGAGGAGATGGAGAATGCTGCGGAGATGAAGGTGCGGCTGACGGCGGACGTGCATACGGGCAAAACCTGGTACGACACGAAAGGATAATAGCATGAACATCGGAAACGTTGAAATAAAAGGCTTCGCCGCGTTGGCTCCGATGGCCGGAGTTGCGGACCGGGCGTTTCGCGAGCTGTGCGTGGAGTACGGCGCGGCGTATGTGGTGGGTGAAATGGCCAGCTCGAAAGGGATCGCGATGAATGACCGCAAGTCCGCCGGGCTGCTCGCTGTATCGCCAAAGGAGCGTCCGGCGGGCGCGCAGATTTTCGGGGACGAGCCGGGCACCATGGCTCTGGCCGCCGTGAGCGCGCTTCGGTACGGGCCGGACGTAATTGATATCAACATGGGCTGTCCCGCGCCGAAAGTGGCCGGAAACGGCGGCGGAAGCGCGCTCATGAAGCGGCCGGAGCTGGCGTGGCGGATCGCGGAAGCCTGCGTCAGGGCGGTCAATGTGCCTGTCACGGTGAAGATGCGGTCGGGCTGGGACGCGGACAGCGTAAACGCCGTGGAACTGGCTGTGCTCTGCGAGGAGGCGGGCGTGTCGGCGCTGACGGTCCACGGCAGGACAAGGGCGCAGATGTACGCGCCGCCGGTGAATCTTGACGTCATCCGCGAGGTGAAGCGGGCGGTGAAAATCCCTGTCATCGGCAACGGCGATGTGGTTGACGGCAAAAGCGCCGCTCAAATGCTTCTGCAAACGGGCTGCGACCTTGTGATGGTCGGGCGAGGGGCGCTTGGAAGACCGTGGGTTTTTGGGCAGATAAACGCGTATTTGGCGGACGGGACGGTTGTCCCCGATCCGCCGATTGGGGAGCGCATGGACGTGATGCTCAGGCACATCGAGCGACTGTGCGAATACAAAGGCGCATACATAGGCATGCGCGAGGCGCGAAAGCACGCGGCGTGGTACATAAAGGGCGTGAGGAACGCGGCCATGTACAGAAATGAGATCGGGGCGATTTCATCGATGGACGAGTTGCGCGCGCTGGCGCTGCGAGTGATCAGGGATCAGGAGTCAGGGAATAGGGAATAAATCTTTCGATAAGCATATATATTGATTTTTCGACGCTGCAATGGTATAATGAATCCAGCTCGTACAGAGTAATAAACTTAAAGGAGTTGTTTTGTTTGAAAGTTTTTTGTACAGGTGAAGAGACTAAATAATCTGACAGGACAGACTATCTATCTGCTCCTGTCGAATACAGGAGGAAAAAAACATTGAACAAACAGGTAGATTCGACTATTTTACACTGTGATCAGTTTCCCCGCGCGAACAAGTACGACCCCATGTGGATTTTGCAAAACAGCATGGGCTGCAATGTGATATGGCTCACAGATTTTTTGACGCAGCCGATGGACTTGCGCCCTGGTATGCGCGTCCTTGACCTCGGATGCGGAAAGGGCATATCCAGCGTCTTTTTGGCGAAAGAGTTCGGCGTACACGTTTACGCTGTCGATTTGTGGGAGGACGCCGACGGCAAATGGGAACAGGCGAAAGAGCACGGCGTTTCACATCTGATTACACCTGTAAAAGCCGACGCGCGGGACTTGCCTTTCGCGAAAGGCTTCTTCGACGTCATACTGTGCGTTGACGCATACATCTATTTTGGCACGGACGACCTGTATCTGAACTACATCACGCGGTTTTTGTGTCCCGGAGGAAAAATCGGTATGGTCGTTCCCGGCCTGATGAAAGAATTTACGGACGGGGTGCCGGAGCATTTGACCGATTTCTGGGGGCAGGACTGCTGGTGCTGGCACACATTGACATGGTGGCGCAAGCTTTGGGAGCGCACGGGGCTTGTGTCCGCAGAAGCCGCCGACACGCTTCCAAACGGCTGCGCGCTGTATGCCCGCTGGAAAGCGGCGCAGGATGCCGCCGGGCTGAATCACTGGCCGCAGGACACGGAAACACTTCGCAAGGACGCGGGCGAGTATGTGGGCTTCATCCGCATGGTCGCGGCTAATACGCAATAAAAACCTAAGCAAAAACCCGGACACTGAAACATCAGCGTCCGGGTTTTTTGTAATATGTTACCTACTTCGCGTCAATATACGCCTTCAAGTCTTTATAAAGCGCGTCAGTATCCGCGTTGATCTTGCCCACCCACTCCAGCACGAACAAAATCGCCGTGATCATGAAATTATCCTTGCCGAACAGGTCAATCAAAACGTCGATAAACGGGTACTTTTCGCTCATACCCAGCAGTTTTTTACCGGTCAGCTGATAGAATGTGTCGTCGCAGAACAAGTTTTTGTCGGCGTTGTAAAGCGCGCCGTAATCGACCGCGAGCCTGTACGTCGCGTATTTGTCGATGGTGACGCCGTCAACTTTCACAAGAGCTTTCTCGGTTTTTACCTTACCGTTTTCGTCTTTGACCTCTAAGCCGTCTTTTATGACCTTGACATCAATCTCGTTGAACGACCAGAATTCAAACTCCGCCGTGCCGTTGTCAAGCTTCGTGACGTTCGCGCAGGCGACAGTCACCCAAACCGTTTTGCCGTCAACGCTGGTTTTCTTCTCAAGCCTTATGCCGTGGAGGGCGGGATTGATGGCGAGCACGGTGACGTCCTTGCCATCCTTGTCTTTCTTCTGCGCGTATTTGACGTCGAACTGACTGGAATCGAGGCTTGTGAAATCCTTGTTGAAAGTGATCTTGCCTTTCGACAGCACAGCCGTCGTCTGATTATAGCTGGTGGACAGATACGACGTGATCCCGAGATCCTTGATGGTATAATTGTTATCATTGCCCGTCAGCGTGGCCCCGGTCAGTTTACGGGAGCACGCCGCGCTGTCATAGCCATCAAGGGAATAAAACGTTCCCGTCTGGATATAGACGGTGTACATCATGCCAAGCTTTAAGGTGACGCCCGCGTTTTGTTTCATGTCGAAGAAATCAACAATGAACTCGTCACCGGTGCGCGGGATGCCCATCGCGACGGGGTTGTCCCACTTATCCAAAAGCAGGATGGGATAATCCGGATTAAAATTTTTGAAACGAACATTGTAATAGACGCCGAGGGTATAGAGCTTGTTGTTCGCGGGATCCGTTTTCACTTTCAGAATATCGTTCAGGAAAATATTTTCGGTCGGCTTCGAGGCCGACGCCGATAATGAAAACGAGCCGAACGCCAACATAAGAGCCATTAGTAATGCCGTGAGCCGCATGGTTGTTTTTTTCATTTCCAATCAAACCTTTCCGCAAAATGCTAATGCCTGTGGGACGTAAGACGAACTATTCTATCTCATGTAGGCACATTCTAAATTATACCACTAATTTTTCGGATAGTCAACAGTCAGAATAACTAAAATAGGATAAGACTGTTATGCGCATAATCACTAAAATAAGATGATAGCAGGCACTCTGCTTGTGCTCCAGCGTCCCGGCGGGTCCATGAAGTAGACCTTGTCGGCCATAAGCCCGCCCGCGCCCTCGTGGATACGCGTGATCCCGAGCGCTTTTATGTCGCTGTAAAGCTGCTGGCTTGACTCATAGCGCGTCAGCAGCCCAAATTCGCGTACCTTGTTCGTCGCTTTCCAGTAACGCCACGAGATTTCGGACTTGAGTACGCGCGTAAGCTGTTCCTCGGTTAAATCGGCGTTTTTCGCGTTCTCCCAAAGCCCGTCCGTGTGAAAGATATCGAATATACTGAGCTTCATGACACACGCGTTGCCGATATATTCAAATATACCCATGTGCTGCCGCTGGCCAAAAATACTTTTCTGTCCTGTTTTCGCGGTGGTCATGTATATGTACTCAAGGATATACTCTGCCGCCTCGCCGTAGTAGGCCTCGCAGAACTCTTTCATACAGCGGTCGAGGTCGATATCGCAATCCCACAGCAGCTTGGCCAGCAGGTAGGCGCGCAGGTCGGCGAACTCGCCGTCGCTTTCGGCGGCCTGATAGTTGCCCTCCTCGTAGATACCTACAACGTTGTTCTCCATGAAGAATTTCATGTTCGGCTGAATCACGCCGAAATTTGGGAACGGCCCCAGGAAGTTTGCGTAGTTCGTCGTGTAATCCCATACGTACAGCCGATTGCAGATTTTTTTCCAGGTGTACAGGTCGTTCGCGAAAGCAACGTTGCGCTCGCAGCAGGGATCGTTAAGCGGGTGGGAGAAGCAGCATTCGATGGAGCACAGCCTGACGATGACGTTGTCACGCGGGACAGTTATTTTCGGGGGCTTGCGCGTATACTGATAGGCGAAAGTATCGACGGCTACGTGATCGTACTGGGGATACTTCTTCAGCTCGTCGGCGATGGCGTTGATGAAGCGGAGCATCGTACCCGCCTGACTGCCCTCGGCCGCGTCGATGGCGCGGCAATTCGCGCACACGCAGTAGTCTGTGTTGTCGTTTTGCGTGACGGAGATGATCTGCCTGTCAGGGGAGGAGTCGAGCCACGCGCGGACGTTTTCTATGGCCACCGCCAGCGTTTTCTCGTTTGTTAAGCACGGCTGGCTGACGGTGCGCTTGCCGGACTTTACGCCTAAAGCGAACATCTCAGGGTCAGTCTCAAAGTAGGACTTCGGCACGAGCCACTCCAGCGTATGCGCGAAAGACCCGCCCGCATAGCCGACTCCGCCGCCGACGGAGCTGTCCAGATAGCGGTAGACAAGCCCGTTCATCTTGTTGGCGACGCTCCACGTCACGTCCCGGGGGCTGATCCAGTCCGTTTCACGGAACTCAAGCACGGGCACGTGAAAGTAGTCGATTTCCCTTGGTATTTCGAGGGAGTCAACCTCGGGTATCACGGTAAGATCCTTCGAGAACCAGCGGCAGCCCAAATAGTCCTCCAAAAAGGTGTAGACGGCGTAGAGCGTGCCGCGCGGCGCGCCGCCCGTGATGACGACCGTCTCGCCGACGGTTTTGATAAAGACGCCCTCCGCGCCCAAGGCCGGACGGTCAAGGATATAGACGCTGCTGTCGTGGTAGCCCTCACGGTTCGTCGCGCCGACGATGATCTCGCGGGCGGTGTACGGCGTCGAAGTGTCGTCAACCACCTCAAACGTAATGCCGCTCATCTGAAAAAGGATGTCCTTTAAGGTGTTGACGGCGGTCAGTTCGGCGTCCCTGGCCGAGGCGCTTTTGACGATCACGTAGTCCGACGTGATTTCCATGGTTTCTACCTCCTCAGGCGGGGAAACGATGGGCGGCTGCACGGGCTTCCATCCGAAAAATCCGCCCAGTGCAAGGACAAAGGACAGGAAACAGGCGCTTAATCTGCTGAAAAACATAATACAACTCCCTTTCTAGATTTTACAGGTTCTTATAAATATTGTATGACATTTGTTTCACTCAGCACCTTGACGCTGACCTCCGGAAACCGCGCCTGTAATTTCTCCGCCAGGACCGGCATGGCGGGCGATTCCGTTTCGAAATGCCCAGCGGCGACGAGGGTTAGGCCCTTGTGCGCGGCCGTGAGGAAATCGTGATACTTCGCGTCGCCCGTGACAAGAGCGTCAAATCCCATATCGGCGATTTCTCCGGCGAGGAAGCCTCCGCCTCCGCCGGCCAGGGCGATACGCTCGACCGGCTTTCCGCCGTCGCACCAGCGCACGGACGCGCCGAGCTTTTGGGCCGCGAACCCGGCAAACTCAGGCGGTGTCATACGCCGCGCCAATGTGCCGCCGCGAACAATCGGAACGGACTCGCCGCTTGTCGTGACCGGCTCAACATTAACAAGGCCGAAAATGTCAGCCAGCACGTCGTTTACGCCGCCAGTGGCGCAGTCCAGCGAGGTGTGGGCGCAAATCGCGGATATGCCGGTGGCCGCCAGCTCAAACGGCAGATCCCCGGCAAGAAAACGGTTTTGCGGGCGGAATATGACAGGGTGATGGCAGACGATCAACTCCGCGCACAGCTTTTTTGCCGCGTCCAGCGTGTCTCTTGTCACATCGAGACAGGCGCAGAGCGTTTTGACTTCCCTGTCCGGGTCGCCGACAAGAAGCCCGGCGTTATCGTCAGGGAGCCTGTCGGCGAATGGGGCAATACTGTCGATGTATTCATATATGTCGTTTACAGTGGGCATGAAGTTGGTCACCTCAGTTTTATGTACGGCTCGAAGTCGGGCAGGACGCTTCGTATTTGCGCCGCCTCCTCTAAAAGCAGGTTCGCGCATTCAAGCGCCTCGGCGCGTTTTTTTAGAGCCAGATATTGCTTTGTCAGCCAGTAGACGGCAGCTTCGTTTTTGACTTTCGGCAGCTCGCCCATGTATATGTACGATTCCGGGAATTCCCCCGGACAGCTCGGATCGTATTGAGCGCTCAGGGCGATGTACGGGCGGCAGCCGTCGAAGCAGGCGTCCTCTTTGATGATACGAAATCTGTTTTTTACCAAAAACGCGCGGATAATTTCAGCACGGGACATGGGCTGGAAAATGAACCGCTTTGAGCTGTCCCTGATCCACGGGGTGCGATCAAGCAGCTCCGCGATGAGTGTGCCGCCCATGCCGGCGAACACAAAGTCGTCCGCGTCGTCCTTTGAAAAGCCGTCAAGCCCGTCGGATAGCCGCAGCTCGATTTTATCGTGCAGACCGAAAGCGTCAAGGGTTTCGGCGGCGTTTCGCAGGGGGCCTTCGCGTACGTCAGAGGCGATCGCCCGGGGGCATTTCCCGCAGGCGACAAGGTACACCGAAAGATAGGCGTGGTCGGTACCGATATCGGCGGCGGGCACACCGTCGCGCACAAGCTCCGCCGCCATGCGCAGGCGCGGTGAAAGCCTGATCATGGCGGGTTACGAGTTGGCGATGTGGGCGTTGAGCTTGTCCACAAGGGCGTCGGCGTCCGTACCGTGAGCCGCGCAGGCCTGTTCGATGGTTTCGCTTCTCGCGGCGGGGCAGCCAAGGCAGTGCATACCTATCTCAAGGAAAAAGGGCGCGGTTTCACGGTTGAAAGCGAGGACGTCGCCGATTATTGATTGCTTTGTAACGGTCATTGTGATGTTCCTTTCATTTCCTTAAATCAACATTATTATAACACAAGCCTTGGGTAATATCAATCTTTTTTACAACAAAAAAACGGGCGCGATTTACCACGCCCGTTTTACAATATCTTATGTTATATTACGCTGCGGGAACCGTCGTCGGTTCTTCCCATACGAAATTTTTGTACACAGTCGTCTCCTTGAGCACGAACGACACGTTCGCTTCGCCCCAGTCCGCAAGCTCCCCGTTGAACACGACGTCAGAGGAGATCACCATGCTTTTGACGTATACCGCTTCGATCACGTAATCTTTTTCCTTGAAGATTTTAAGCGTGACCGAGCAGTCCTCCGTGAACTCGACGCCGTAATCGCTGACGGTGACATTGTCTGTGTAGTCCTGGAACTTATCCAGCGCGGCGCTTTTATCGCCGTCAATGTCGAAAATTTTAGCCATGTCGGAATTGGGATCAAGCTTCAAGGTCAGCCTGTAGTATTTCAGATCCGTTTCTTTCTGGCCGTTGCGCTCAATCTCTTCGTCGGCGCAGGTCGCGGAAATCACATCGTCCGCTGTCAGGAGGCTGACGGAGCCTGTGCCTTTGAGCGGCAGGAAATCGTTGAGATTGGCGCCGTACTCGGCCGTATCCTTTTTTGTCTCCAGATCTTTGATGTAGCCCTTGGCGATGGCGATGAGGGAACCGACCTCCGGGATATCGCCTTTGGCGTTTGACGCTTTAACGCTCGAAAGCTCGCGCTTGACTTCCTTTTCTACGCCGGGCCTCGCGGCTTTGACGCCGTTCATCAGCGTGTTGAAGTAATTGACGACGCCTTCTTTCGAGTCGGGAATCGGAGTCGCGGCAAGAATCAGCATTGTGGTAGTTTCGGTTTCCTCGGAATCGCCGCTGAAAAGGCCGCACGAGGACATGGCGAAAACAGTGCACAGAAGCAGGAGGACGGCTAACAGTTTGATCGTTTTTGAACGCATGGAACATAAACTCCTTTCAGATGTTAGACGATAGATATTAGATGCGGATATTTTTACAAAGCTATTTTATCACAACAGGAATCTTATGTCAACGGCGAATTCAGATTTATGATTGACTTTGCGGCGCGATTAGGATAAAATGATCATGTGAAGCGCCAATTGAAAAGCAGGGAAGGAAGCAGCATTACAGTATGTATAGAAAAAACAACGGAAAATCAATCGGCGGCATGGTGGTCTTGCTCGTCGCGGCCGCGCTTGTTATAGCCGCGCTGATTTTGGTTCAGGCTTTGAAGCAGGGCGACAGAGACGATCAGCCAAGCCGCGCCGACGAATCCTCCGAAAGCCTGACAGGTACGCTGCCGGAGATATCCTATTACGATCCGCCGAACACGCCACAGACGTCGGGGCAGGGGAGCGCTTCCGACGCATCAAATACGTCCGGTACGTCAGGTACATCGGGGACAACAGATACAACCGGGCCGACCGACATCGTTCACGCCTATGCTTATGCGGGTTTCAACCCGGTTCCCGTCAACCTGAATATCGCGGAGTGGAGCCTGCTGCTGATGAACCGCGACTATATTTTGCCTGAGGATTACAGCCCGGCGCTTTCAGTCGCCGCTTCGGGCTACGACACCACGCTGGACGCGCGGGTATCGCCGCGTTATCAAGAGATGTTCAATGCGGCCAAGGCGGACGGCATCACGCTTGTTCCGCTGTCGGGTCACCGGCGTATCTCGACGCAGAAACAAAATTTCGAAAAAAAGATCACCGAATATCGGAATCAGGGGTACAGCAAGGCGGAGGCCACGCAGCTTGCGGCGAAGATTATCCTGCCGCCCGGCTCGAGCGAGCACAACGCGGGGCTTGCCATGGACATTTGCAGCTTGGACACGTCGTTTGAAAACACGCGGGAATTTAAGTGGCTTATGGACAACGCCGCCGATTACGGCTTTATCCTGCGTTATCCGAAAAACAAGACAGAGCTTACACGCATTACGTATGAGCCGTGGCATTGGCGGTATGTGGGCGAAAATCACGCGAAGATCATTATGGAGAGAGGGATATGCCTTGAGGAGTATTTGGGCGTGAGCTAGTACTGCTTTTGAATTGAGAATTGTGGTGGCTGCTATGCAGCATTGCAAAAATCGGTAAGGGAAACTATGCGAAAGTCAAGAAACGCGAATCTCCATGCGAAGTACGTTCCCACACAAAATTATAATGGGTACGGGCAAAGCCCGTCAACAATTCTCCATTCAAAAATCCGCCATATTTTCTTTTGTAAGTACAACCCCGACTGTTTTAAGTAAAATCTGAATATCAAACCAAAGGCTGCGGCGTTCGACATACTCTTTGTCATACGCCGCCTTTTCTTCGTCGCCGATAGAATCGCGCCCCATGACCTGCGCCCAGCCCGTCACGCCCGGGCGTACGCCGTACACGCCGTATTTGGCGCGGAGCTTGCGTATAACATCCTCCTCGGGGATGAGCGGCCGGGGGCCGACAAAGCTCATGTCGCCCCTGATGATGTTGATAAGCTGCGGCAGCTCGTCCAGGCTTGTTTTGCGCAGGAGCCTGCCGAACACGGTGGTGAACCGCTCGGGATCGTCAAGCTCTTT
Organism: Oscillospiraceae bacterium; assembly: GCA_009779495.1. GTDB lineage: Bacteria > Bacillota > Clostridia > Oscillospirales > Acutalibacteraceae > UBA1425. The sequence goes on from WRED01000004.1 coordinate 14,932, forward strand.
TTTGGCGACGTTGGGCGTTCCGTTTTTCATGGTGCGGAACTTCATGACACTGAACAGCTCGTTATTCATCCCCACCCTGTCCTGAATAAACAGGACAGGGCGGCCGTCAAGGATCAGTATGATCAGGCTGACGGCGGCGATCAACGGGGAAAGGCCTATGAGCGCGAGGATACCGAAAGTGAGATCCAAAAAGCGTTTCAAGTTTACAGTCAATCCTTTTATGTTTAACTCTTTTAAATTTTTGTATTGACTTTGAATTTTCAAACCCCTCCGGCACTGCGTGCCACCTCCCCTTGCAGGGGAGGCATGGTGCGAACCGCAAACAAAGCCTCCCCTGCAAGGGGAGGTGGCGCGGAGCGCCGGAGGGGTTCAATTAGGCTCAACCACTATTTCGACCAAAATATATAATCCGCCGCCAAAACGGCTCTCGCGGGAGCGCCCTCCAGCCCGCCAAGCTTGACCGGCGCGGCCATGAGAAAGTAACGTCCCGGCTCGACCTGACTCAGGTCAAGCCCCTCCAGCACGGCGATGCCTCTGCTTAGAAAAGCCTTGTGCGGCCTTATTTGATTGCCGTGCGTTCCAATCGAGAGCGAGTCCGTGCCGATGAGCTTTAAGTTCAGCGCGGCGGCCTCCTCGGCGGCGCTGTCCATAAACCAGACCTGACCATTTCCCTTGATGAGGACGCGCTCGGAGCCTTTCGGAAAGCGGCGGTTGACGAATTCGCCCGTCACAGGCGAGTCCCTGACCTCGATGACGTCGCACGGCCCGAAGAACGCGTCGAGGCCGTATCGCTCGATCCCGCCGCCGCCCTCGATGAAGTGGAGCGGCGCGTCAACGTGAGTCCCCGTGTGGACGCAGGCGGATATGGCCGACAGGTTGCAGTCGGAGCCGCTTTCGATTGTGCGCAGCCACGAGACCTCCGGCTTAGGGTCGCCGCTGTAGATTTCGGAGGTCAGGAGGTCGCGTGAAATATCAATCAGACGCATAGACTATCATTCCTTTTCGACATAATGGCAGATATCCAAAATAACCTTGCCTCTTTTATCGGGGGCAGCGAAGCGCGGACAGGCATACCGCTCAAAAAACCAGCACGCGCCCTGATCGTCCGCGATGATTTTCATGCCCTGCTTTTCACAGCTTTTCGCGGCCAGGTGTTCTTTACAGTATATATAGCTCTCTTTGCCGTAAAGCCAGCCTACGCCAAGGTCGGACGCGGGGAAATCCACGAAGCCGTAGCCGTCGGGAACGCTTGTGTTTTCGGGGAAGAACATCCCGATCCAGTATTGGAAAGGTTCTTTGTCATCGCCGTCACCTTTCCAGCGCATAAGGCCGACGCAGGCGTCCGCGTTCTCAAAATCCGCTTTCGGGCAGGCTTCTTCAAGCAACTTAAACCAGCCGTTTGAGTGCCACTCACCCCATCTGATATCGAACATTCCATTTGGACCGCGGTCATGATCGCCGTACATTTTTCCGACGAAGCGCATAGCGGGGACGCTTTGACGGTAGGTTTTGATGACCTTTGGCTTTCTTTTAAGCTTCAGCGCCATGACGACATCTCCTATTTCTTCTTAAATTTTACAGGCAGGAATATTTCCTGCTGCGCGATGCCCAAGGTATTCTGAATCGCGCCGCAACCGACCATGTGGCACATGCCCCTGTGGCCCGGGCGTTCGTCCTGTTCAAAAACACCGCTCTTTTTGATCCACCTGACCATGCCCTTGACTACTTTATTGAGGTCCTTGGAGTCGTTTTCGTCGGCAGTAGCTACGACAAACAGGCCGCCCTCGTATTCGATGATCTCATAGGGCGCGCAATCCGCCTCGGTCACGCCGTCTTTGACGGCCCAAATCCAAACGCTCTTGTCATCTTCGTGCCACATAAAATCCGGGGACGCGTAGATCAGGTCTTTCCAGAAATGCCTGCGCGCCGTCATCCACTGGCCGAAGCCGCTTTCGCCGAAGAGTTCATCAAATGTCAGCAGTCCCGACGACACCGCGCGAAACGGCGGGATCTCGACGACGCGCGAGCCTTTTAATTTGCCCATTTTTATGATCCGTCCTTTAGATTGCTCAAAGATTCCATTTTCAGATACGCGTTGATAAACCCGTCCAGATCCCCATCCATGACAGCGCCGATATTGCCAACCTCAAAGCCCGTGCGGTGATCCTTGGCGAGGGTGTACGGCATGAACACATAGGAGCGTATCTGGCTGCCCCACGCGATCTCTTTCTGCACGCCCTTGATGTCCTCGATCTTGTCCAGATGCTCGCGCTCCTTGATCTCGATGAGCTTTGACTTGAGCATGCGCAGCGCCACCTCGCGGTTCTGGTGCTGGCTGCGCTCCACCTGTGAGGACGTAACCAGCCCTGTCGGAATATGCGTGATGCGTATGGCGGAGGAGGTCTTGTTTACCTTCTGCCCGCCCGCGCCGCTGGCACGGAAGGCGTCCACCTTTAAGTCGTCCGGATTGATGTCGATTTTGATGGTGTCGTCGATCTCCGGCATGACCTCAAGCGACGCGAAAGATGTGTGCCTGCGCCCGGACGAATCAAAGGGCGATATACGGACAAGCCTGTGCACGCCAGACTCGCTTTTGAGGTAGCCGTAGGCGTTGAGTCCCTCCACCAAAAGCACGGCGGATTTCAGCCCGGCCTCGTCGCCGTCGAGAAAGTCAACCATGGAGCACTTGAAGCCGTGACGCTCCGCCCAGCGGCTGTACATGCGCACGAGCATCTCGGCCCAGTCCTGCGCTTCCGTGCCGCCCGCGCCGGCGTGAAAGGTCAGGATGGCGTTTTTTGCGTCGTATTCGCCGGTGAGCAGCGTGCTTAAAGTCTGCGACTCAAGCTCCGCGGCAAATGAGCCGATACCGGCGCGGCACTCGGGGAGCAGATCAAGATCGCCCTCCTCGTCCGACAGCTCGATCATGATAAGCGTATCGTCGTAGCTGCTTTTCAGCGACTCAAAGGCGGCTATTTTATTTTTCATCGCGCTGATTTTTTGCAGTACCTTTTGGGAGCTTTGCGGGTCGTTCCAAAAATCCCCATCGGAGGTCTGGTCCTCCAAAAGCGCGATCTCCCGGCGCGTTTCCTCAAGCCCCAGCGCGTCGCGGAGGTCGTCCAGTTTTTTGCTGTAGTCGAGCAGTTCGAGCTTCAGTTCTTCAAATTGCAGCATATATTACTCCTAATTCCACATGTGTAGAGGGTCAATAATAATTATTATATAAAAATTTTCTGAAAAAGTAAAGAAACTTTTTATATAATGATTGAAATTTGTAAAAGAAAAATGTATAATCAAATAAACAGCCAATAAATTGAATTGATTTTTCAGAAAACGGAGAATTATGCGTTACGAAAACGACATCTGCATGTCATGCAGCAATAAGTTTGATCAAGACGACGACGTGGTGGTCTGTCCTGTTTGCGGAACGCCTCAGCACCGCCGCTGCTGGCAGGAGAACGGGCGCTGCGTAAACGAGCTGCGCCACATCGAGGGTTACGTCTGGACCGAGCCGGACGACGGCAAGCACGGCGAGGACGCGTTTGATCCGAAAACCGATCTCGGGAACGTGTGCCCGAACTGCGGCACGAACAATCCCGGAAACGCGCTTGTGTGCCGCGAGTGCGGATTCGCGTTCGGCGCGCCACGGGTAAATCCGTTCGCTCCGGCGGGCGGCGGCGAGGATGACGACGGCACGTATTTTATGCGCGGGGTAGACGCGGCGCCGGACGAGACGATTGACGGCGTCCCGATCAAGGACGCGGCGATGTATGTCCGGGTCAAGGCGTATAAGTATATACCGCGCTTCATCAGGGCGTCCGTGAGCGGTCGAAAAGTCGGCTGGAACTGGAGCGCGTTTATATTTGCGCCGTTTTGGTTCTTCTACAGAAAGATATATAAGGGCGGGGCGATGTTTTTAGGGCTTATGCTGGCGCTCATGCTGCTCCTGTCAATACCGGCGTCAAGGGTGCGGAGGGATTTGGACGAGGTGGTGACAAAGCATATATCCATCACCGGCGAAATGACGGAGGGGGATATTCGGGAAAGCGTTGAAAGCTTGCCGGACGAGGTGAAGGTGGAGATCGTGGCGCTCATGGCGAAATACCTGCTGATCGTTGCCATGATGTTTTTGCCGAATATACCGGCGGCGCTGTTCGCCGACTATATGTACAAAAATAAAATGCGCAGGGATTTCGAGACGCTGAAAAAAGGTGTGGACGACGACGGCTTGTTCAAAATGCTGCTGATGCGGCGCGGCGGCGTTTCGTTGCTTTCGATGTTCGGCTCGTATATGCTTGTCGGCGCGTTTTTGAATTTGACGTTATATATTTAGGACCATGTCTAAAGTCTACAATTTAAAATCTAATATCTAAATTTGGAGGATTTTACAATGAAAGTTAAAAAAGCTGTGATTCCGGCGGCGGGACTCGGGACAAGGGTTCTGCCCGCGTCGAAAGCCGTGCCGAAGGAGATGCTGAACATCGTCGACAAACCGGCGATACAGTATCTGGTTGAGGAGGCGGCGGCGGCCGGCGTCGAGGACATACTGATCATCACCAACCGCGGCAAGGGCGTTATAGAGGATCACTTCGACCACGCCTTTGAGCTGGAAAAGAACCTTGAGGGCAACCCGGCAAAGGCGGAGATACTGGAGCAGCTGCGCTCTATCGCGAATCTCGCGAACGTATACTTCATCCGTCAGAAGGTGACGAAAGGGCTTGGCCACGCGGTGCTCTGCGCCAAATCTTTCGTCGGAAACGAGCCGTTCGCGGTGCTTTACGGCGACGACGTGATCATTTCCGAGGATCCCGTAACGGCGCAGCTCTGCCGCGTGTACGAGGAATTCGGCTGCGGCGCAGCAGGGGTACAGACGTGCTCGGAGGAGGACATACAGAAGTATTGCACTTTGGATGTAACGCCGGTGCGCGCTAACCTGATGGCGGTGCGTAACATTATAGAGAAGCCGTCAAAGGATCAGATCCTGTCGCTGTACGCGATTTTGGGCCGCCTTGTGCTTACGCCGGAGATTTTCCCGATTTTGGAGGACGGACTCGGCAGGCTCGCGCAGGGAGAGTTCTATCTGACGGATTCTCTGGCTGCGCTGGGCCGGCAGGGCAAGATGATGGCCGTGGATTTCGATGGCACGCGTTACGATATGGGCAACAAGCTGGGCGTCATGATGGCGAACTGCGAGGTCGCGCTTACGCACCCGGAGATCGGCGAGGACTTCAAAAAGTACATCAAAGAACTGGTGAAAACGCTGTAAAAAAAACGCTGTAAGATCGCGGCGGCGCGCGAACCCGAAACCATGCTCTATAATATAATGTAATGCATGTTGCACAACTCGAAAATGTTAAAGCATTATTATTTTATAAAGATTTCAATAAAATGTTTTTTAAAGATTTCAATAAAAAGGCTTGAAATCAGGCAAAATTTATGATATAATCACGTTGCCTAGATGCTGGATCGGTGAGATTCCGCTCGAGCAATCTCACCCTGAAAGTAAACTTAAACAGGTAAATTTTATCAAGGGAGGAAAAAACATGCAGAAAATCATCGCAGCCATTCTGGCTCTGCTCATGTCCCTCTTTGGGTCGTTCTTCCCGGGCCTTATCCCCGATGACGGGGATCCCGGAATAACGCAGGGACAATGGCTCGCAGCTCTGGTGACAGAGTTCGGAATGGACGGAGACGCCGCGGCGGCCAGTGTCGACGCCTTGGCAAAGGTAGCAGCCGACTGGGGAATTATCAACGGTGCGGTTGACCTCAACGCAAAGGCCACGAACGCGTTCATCGCCAACACGCTGAAGAACACGATCGCGGACGATCTCTCCAGTCTCGGCCTCATCAACAACAACAAGAAAGCCACCCAGGCGAAAGCCGTTGCGTGGCTGACGGCGGCGAAGGACATTTGGGCCAACAGGAGCTTTTCGGATACTCCGAAAGCCGATGTCACCACCAACGCCGCGGGCGACCTTGAGAAGGTCGACTTTGAAGCGAGCTTCGCGCCTGACCTCACAAAGGCTCAGGTTCTCGGTCCCGACGGCGAGCTGATCCAGGAAGCTGCTGACGGCGCGGCTGTTGCCGAAGTGAACTTCGCGAAAGATCTCCTCGACAAGGGCATCGACCTTGCGAAAGGCGCCGCGAAGGACTTCCTCGCGAACCCGAAAATCAGCTTCAGCGTAAGCGGCATCAACATCAGCGCGGCTTACACTGACGGCCGCGTAGACATCGGCGTCGGCGGCAACGTTGCTGACGGAGTCAAGATCGAGAAGTACTATACGCTTTCCAACATCAATGTTGACGCGAAGTACAACGCGAACCTTGCTCTGCTCAAGATCAACGAAGCTTATGTCAAGATGGACTATGATCTCGTGGAAACAACGGTTATCACCGGCTCCTATGCCGCTTCCGTCGTTCCGGGAGCGCCGTCTGACAGCGCCGCTGATTTCCTGACGCAGGTCAAGCAGAGCCTCGGCAACCTCAAGCTCGTCAAGGGCGGCGGGATCAAGGTGAACATTTTCACTTTCACGTATCCCATTGGCCCGACAGGCATCATGTTTGAGATGAACGTTTCGCTTACCATTTCCGCAGTCGGCCGTATCGAGATCATCGTTTCGTCAAACGAGACGAAGGGCTACGAAATCATCAACAACAAGGGCCGGTACATTTCCGAGACCACTATTGTTGACAGGCTCTACAACATCTCCGGTGACTTCCAGGTCGTTCTCGGCCTTGATCTTGGCATCTCCGTATTCGGCATCAAGATCATCGACGTGGCGTTCCAGGGCGGAATCGGCGCTTATGTTCTGACGAAGATCTTCAACAAGGCGACAGGCGAGGCGGACGTCATTGACATCCCGCTTGACATCGCGGTTGAGGTATCCACCGGCCTTGACTCGCTTGCCAACCTGGCTTTCTGCGCTAACGTACAGCTGTACGGAATCCTGAGGATCTCGGTTGGCGAAAACAGTATCCTCGCGAGCATCGGCCTCAAGAAAGCCTGGACGATCTACGACAGGAGCAACGGCGTATTTGCCGAGCTTCATATCGAGAACACCGGCATTGTTGACTCCTGCACATACGCAGCGTAAACGGCCGCGCGTGTTAGCGAGCGACGCACCTAACTCAATTGCATAACTAATAAAGACGGCGGTCGGATTTTTGTCCGGCCGCTGTTTTTGTTGTAATAAAAATCCATCGGCGCAGTCGGCGGATTTTTATTTTGCATATTTTTACGGGCAAATGACAACAATAAACATAAATATTAAGCAAAGAGGTTTTGTCATGGATATTGTTATGGATCTGCTCAAAGCGTTTTTTGTCGGCGGACTGATCTGCCTGATTGGTCAAATACTGATTGACCTCACGAAGCTGACGCCCGGAAAGATACTCGTCGGCTTTGTCGTGCTGGGCGTGTTTTTGGGCGCTGTCGGCGCGTATGAGCCTATCGAAAAGTGGGCGGGAGCCGGCGCGACTGTTCCGCTCACGGGCTTTGGGTACGCTCTTGTCCGGGGGACGAAAGAGATCATAGACCGGGACGGGCTTCTGGGCGTGATCACGGGTCCGATGGCAGCAGGCGCGGCCGGAATCATGGCGGCGGTTCTCAGCGGGCTGCTCGTATCGTTCATCGCGAAGCCGAAAGAAAAACAATAGTCAACAACAAAAAGACGTATCTCATTTTAGTTTGAGATACGTCTTTAATAGATTTTTTGATTATTCAGCAGTCGGTTCTTCTGTGACAACCGATTCTTCTTCTACGACTTCCTCAGCGGGAACTTCGTCACAGCACTCCTCGCAGTCGCAGCACTCGCAGGGAACAAATTCCTCACAAGCGCACTCCTTACGCGCGGTGAACTTCTTGATCGCGAAATAAATCCCTGCCGCCGCGCCTGCTGCGGCAACGATTATAGCGATCACCTTGAGAGCTTTCTTCAGACAATTACACACACCCGTCAACCTCCTTATTTCTTTATTGTGAATTCTTAACTTAATACCGCGCCGTTTTGTGGCGGGTAAGAATTCATTAATTGTTGAGAAGCTTTGCGACGGCCGACTTTTTATGAGCGGCGTTATTCTTGTGGATAAGGCCTTTCGCGCAGGCCTGATCGATCTTCTTGATCGCGGCTTTGGCGACGGCTTCCTTGTCGGCAGCGTTCGTATCAGCGGCGAGACGAGCCTTTTTGATCGCGGTTTTCATCGCGGAATTCGTAGATTTATTGCGCAACGCTTTTGCCTTGTTCACTTTCACGCGTTTTTCGGCCGATTTTATATTGGGCATAACGGGACACCTCCTTCTTTCGGACTCTACAGGTAAGTAGTTTACCATAAAAAAACGAAAAAAGCAAGTAAAAGTTTAAAAAAATCTATGAAGTGTCAAAACTTACAGAAAAACTTGAAAAGGATGGACCATAATTATGAATTTTAGAACAGACCTTGCGCTGGAGCGCAGCGAGACGTTCGGCGGAAAGCTGCCCGAGGGGGTTAAGTGTGAGATCACAGAAAAGGACGGCGCGAAAACGACCGTCATCGAGGTTACGGACGAGCGCGGGGAGCAGGCCATCGGCAAGCCCATCGGAAAATATATCACGGTGGAGGTGCCGCCTTTCTCCCAATCCGCGCCGCTCTTTGACGATCGGATAGACGCCGTGACTGACGGCCTGAAAGCGCTCCTGCCCAAGGACGGCCCGGTGCTGGTCGCCGGACTCGGAAACGACGATATCACCCCGGACGCCCTGGGGCCGAAGTGTTCGTCGCTGATTCTGGCCACCCGCCATATCGACGGCGAGCTTGCGAAATCAGCGGGACTCGGCGAGCTGCGCCCCGTCGCGTGCCTGACGCCCGGGGTACTTGGCAAAACGGGCATCGAGACGGGGGAGATCATCGCGGGTGCGGTAAAAACGGTCAAGCCCTCTGTCGTGATCACGGTGGACGCCCTTGCCGCCCGACGGCTGTCGAGGCTCGGCTGTACAGTTCAGATGTCGGACACGGGCGTGACGCCCGGCTCAGGCGTAGGCAATTCGCGTATGGAAATAAGCAGTGCGTCGCTGGGCGTGCCTGTCGTCGCGATAGGCGTCCCGACCGTGGTGGACGCCGCGACATTGGCCAGCGACCTGGGTTACAGGGAAGGGGAGGGCGGCGAAGGGCACGGCTCCGCGCTGGAACCCGAGGGCGCACGGATGATGATCACGCCGCGCGAAATTGATCTGGTGATTGAACGGGCGGCGCGAATGATCGCGATGGCGATTAACAGCGCGCTTCAGCCGCATATTCCTATGGAGGATATTATTATGCTAGTTTCCTGATGTCGGTCCAGCAATTGTTATTGTATATTTTACCATTATCCCGCATACAATTATAAATAATATGAGTATAATAGATTTCGCGGAGTGGACAAGATATGAAAACAGAAAAGACATTAAAAAGCGGACGGAGCGCGGCCGAATCGCTGCTCGCGCTGATTTCTTTCGCGGCGGTCATGGGACTTATTGCGCTGCCGTCCGGCGCGCGGGAGAAAACCGCCCTGTTCAGCGCGTATGCCGCGTTTCCGCAGGGCGGATATGCACTGCTGAGGAGCTATATGGATGTTCTGGGAGAAATTGACGCAGAGGATGAGCGGCCGCCGGGACCGCCTGTAAGATCCGGCCTGAAAACGGCGGTAAGCGACGACATCACCGAGACTCCGCCGGACATCCTTGTGCTTATGGAGGAAGCGGAAAAGAAAGCTCCATCAGAGCGGAAGGACGGCGATATCACGGGAAAGACGTACGGCAGGACAAGCGCGACCTCCGTATTCGGGAACGTACTGGTGCGCAACATGACCTCGACCAAGTCGATGAACATAGAAAAGGTACTTAACGAGGATATGGGGCTCGTCATCAGGGACAAAACGAAGCCCGGTGTGCTCATTTTTCACACGCACACGACAGAGGGTTATGAGACCCTTGACCGCGGCTGGTACGCAAGCGACACAAGCTCGCGAAGCACCGATCCGAATAAAAACGTCGTGCGCGTCGGGCGGGAGATCGCGGCGCGGCTTGAGTTGGCCGGGTTCACGGTGATACACGACGAGACGATCCACGACCTTGTCTACTCCGGCTCGTATGACCGGTCGCGCCGGACGATTCAGAAATATCTGGACGAGTACCCGGAGCTTCAGGTTGTTTTGGACGTGCACCGCGATTCCATACAGGAAAATAACGGTACGAAAATCAAGCCGGTGGCGGAGATAAACGGCAAAAAGGCCGCGCAGATTATGCTTTTAACCGGCGCGGAGGAGGGGAGCGTCAAAGATTTCCCGAACTGGCAGTACAATCTGCGCTTTGCCCTCAGACTGCAAAAGGCCTGCGAGGACACGGCTCCCGGACTCATGCGGCCTGTATATTTCTGCCAACGCAAATACAACCTGGATATGACGAAATATTCGCTGTTGCTTGAGATGGGCAGCGAGGCGAACACCCTGGAGGAAGCAGCCTACGCGGGCAGGCTGATCGGGCGGGCGCTTGCGCAGCTGCTGGAGGAATGTGTTACATAATTATAGAGAGGACTGCTATATGTGAAATTTTCCTGTCATAAAATCGGACATGCCTACTTCCTCGCCGTTTTCCTGTGCCTGTGCCTGACCGCCGCGGCCTGCGGCTTTGTCATTGCGGACGACAACACCCGCGCCGTACAAAGCGGGTATGCCGACGCCGTCGTCGCGGCCGCGCAGAGGGACAAAAGCATTACGGTAAGCGTTGACGAGAGCGAGTTCTGCCTGCGTCTCCCGGAAAATTTCAGCGCCATCGCGGAGCTTTTGCCGTGTCCTGCGGGCAATTTGTTCAGCATATATGCCGAAATAAGAAATATCATCTTGACAGGCGCAAAAACACAGTGATTTAACCGGCGATTTACTTGTACATCTTATACAAAATCAATATATGTACAATGTGAGAATTCACCAAATCGGTTCATAAAGCCATAAAAAGTTAAAAAAACTATTGCTAAATATATTGTAATGGTATACAATAATTGTTGAACATCAGATAGTAGGTCTGTCTCGTTGTTTTAATCTTTTCCATGGCATATATTTTTAAGGAGGGTTTTTATGAAAAAAATTCTTGCAGTCTTGCTGGCGGTTTTGGTTGCGTTGAGCGTTTGTGCCGTCTATGCTGCGGCGGATGACGATGAGCCAAAGGCATACACGTCCGCCAGTTTGCTGGCGACCGGGGCGAAAATTTCGGCGACCGTTGCCCTACGTCCGGGCTTTCCTGTGGTTTTTCAGCCGGGGGATACGGTGACTTGGCCTAATTACACGGGCACAGCCACTAACCAGCCTTGCCTGAGAATCGTTCTTTTTCCGGATGCCTTGAAATTGGAGACGAGCTTTAACACCAGAAGCAATCAGGAATGGATCGCTTATGTAAACGGTTTGGGAACCGTAACGAAATTTGCGGAAAGCCAGAATAAGTACAAGAGCTTTTCCTACAACCTTACGAGAGAAGCGGGGACGGGATCGACGGCGATAGAAAGAACTTTCACGTTTCCCGAGATAGGCGACGTTTTGGAGGCTTGTGACGTTGCGTTCAACAAGCTGGGGGATTTTCCGATCGACTTTGAGCTGACCAACGATGACGGCACGAAAGCTGAGTTCCTCGGTTGGGTCCTGTATCAGATCGTCGACCACACCGCTACCGCGACGTCATCCAGCAGCAGCAACGCCAGCATATCAATCGTGGCCTATGCCAACTGGGACAGAACGCTCGACGAACCCAGCACAGGTGGTGGCGGCGAAGATACTACGAAGCCTGAGTTGACCCCGATCATGTCCCTCAGGGATCGTATCTACAAGCTTTTCAACGGCGGCGGTGAGGCCACCGGCGAGTGGACGGACTACCTGACCTTTGTTCCGAATATTTTTGGTTTGCTGCTTCTTGTTTTGGATCTGCTCACTTCAGATTTCATGAGCCTGACAGAGGTGAATCTTTCCGATTTGCTCGGGATTGATTTTGCCATACCCGGGTTCAGAAAGATGTTATACGATTTATTCAAAATTCCGTATTAAACAAATCATGTTAGGAGGATGAAAGTATGACCAAGAAAATCATTTCAGCCTTTTTCGCCGCCCTGATGGTTTTTTCTTTCTTTACAGTCGCGGTTCAAGCCGAAGATACAGTAGAGACAGCGGATGCTATCAAAATCAGCGATTTAAAGGCAGCCTATGAAGCGGGCGAACAGACCGTATTGCAGCCCGGTGACATCATCGAGGTTGACAATGACGACAGCGGCATCCTGTTTTTTGAATACGCCCTTCCCGCGAAAGCCGATAAAGCCGAAACTTTCAGCCCCGGCGAGTATACGTACTTTAGGGATACGAACCAGCAGACCGGCTACGTTGTGAAAGAAATCGGCGTGGGAAGAACCACGACAAGCAACAAGTCGGGATCAACGAATGTGCTGATCGACTTCGCCAACAAAAAAGAATATGATTTCGAGGGATGGACGGTCGTTTTCGTCTACTCGGAAAGCAATTACAACGAGATCAGGGTCATCCCCACATGGCAGATTCCCGTGCTTGACGGCTGGGCGGGATTCATGGAGATGTTCAGGGATTACATGAAGATGATCATTGACTTTTTCAACGACTATCTCAACGGCATGTTCGCGTGGCTCAAAGATTGGGGCATGCAGTAAAGTAATTTATTAGAGAGGAACGGCTTAACATGAAAAAAACAATCGCTATTTTGCTGGCTGTTATATCTGTGTTCGGGTGCCTTACCGTATTTGCCTTTGCCGAGGAAACTGACACAGCGGTCGTCCCGCAGGTCGGCGACGTTTTGGCGGTCGGCGCGAAGATCAAATCAGGTTTGGACGCGAATAAATGCGACGTTATATACACCATAAACAGTGACGACGCCGGAACTGTCACAAGTGCCCTTGGCAGCAAGGTTATGGGTGCGCTGAAAAATCCGACCGAGTTCTTCGACGAGGTATTTAACTTCCAGTTTTCAGAGGAGAACGGCGGAAGAGACGGTGTCTACGACTTGTTGGGCATTGGCGGCTCGGTGATGAAAATTCTTACCGAAAAGGGCTATCTCTCCGCAACGGAGATCGGCCAGCAGCTCAACTTGGATATTGCGGCGATTAACATCGACTATGTGTATAATGAGACGACATATTATAGCTACTATTCCCTTTCCGGTTGGAAAGTCATCGAGGTCAATGATTCGGAATACACTTTCGCCGTAAAGCTTGAGGCGCAGTGGACCGCGCGTGAACAGACAGGGACCGAAGAAATTGTTGAAGCGATTTACGCACAGGTCATGGCTGTGTGGAATACAATCCTCGATATACTTGGCAACGGCCTGATGAGGCTCGTGCCGCAGCTTATCAAGGGATGGGCAGACGTTCTCCGCGGCCTTTTCGCCGGCGCATAATAACACACTGTAACGAACCAACGAAAGGAATGATTACGATATGTCAAAAAAATTTCTGGCGGTTATTTTAGCGCTTGTGACGCTGCTCTCCGTCTGCACCGTATTCGCTTTCGCCGAATATGCGGACGATCCCGTAACCTATACATACTGGCAGCCTGACGCTGATTTCCACACGTTCAAGACGATGGCGGCTGGTAACGCCCAAGCGACGCTTCTGCGTCCCGGCGACAAGATTTATGTCAGGTATTCCTCTCTCCCAAACGGCAACAATCTGGTGGTCAGATATTTAGCTGACGCCGACAATAACGTCGTGGGCAACTGGCAGGTGGCCAATAAAGATATGCTCGCGTTCAGCATGGCTGGCGCCAACACGACCAATTTAACGGATACCGTTACCGCAGCGAATTTTCGGAATCCCGCGTTGTATGATCCGATTTTCACTTATACGGTGAAAGATCTCGGCGATACGCTCAGCACAAACTACAAGATAGACTTTACCATAGCCTATCCTGATGACAATGCTTTCCTTGGCTGGGTTGTCAAAAGCGGTACGGGCACATCCGCTCTTACCCTTGAGCTTTGCGCCGTGTGGGATAAGCAGAAAATACCGGAAAACCTCGGCGGGGGCGACAAGGATGTGGAAGATATCCTTGATATCAAGACGACGCTGTTCGGCAGGATTATGGCGCCTTTCATGGCGGTGTGGAAATCATGGCAAAACGGCGTTAACAATATCCTTCAGAGTATTGTTGACGTACAGTTGGGCAACGACCCGTCTGAGCCGCAGGATATTGGCACGTGGCAGGCGTTCACCGCGTCTGTAAGCCGCACGCTTGACATTATTTTCAACTGGCTGGATACGTGGGCTAATCCTCTCGTTAAGCTTTTCCAGAGTAACGATTCCCCAGCGGAGGAGCCGGCTCCGGAGCCGGTCACGGAACAACCGGAGACCCCTTAACCGAGCGTGTGATACGCAAGCTGATAGTTTTTCTCAAAGCCGTGGTAAATACCGCGGCTTTTTTGCGAATTTAACATTTGACAAATCTCTCGTGATAGGATATAATAGTTCTGATTTTATATAAACAAGGATGGATTATAAGTATGGCAGAGCTTGAGAAAAACATGTTTGTCGAGGCAGAGCATGAAGTCATGCGCTTTTGGGATGAAAACGATTGCTTTGGTAAACGGAGAGAAAAAAGTAAAGGCAGGGAAATGTTCCGCTTTTTGGACGGACCGATTACCGCAAACAGTCCAATGGGGATCCATCACGCGTGGGGACGCAGCCTGAAAGATGTTTTTATTCGATATAAATTCATGCGGGGCTTTGATTGCCGCTGTCAAAATGGGTTCGACGCGCAGGGACTTTGGGTTGAGGTCGAGGTGGAAAAGGAGCTTGGCTTTCAGTCGAAACGCGACATTGAAAATTACGGCATGGATAAGTTCACGCGTGATTGTGTCGAACGCGTAAAGAAGTTTTCCGGGATCATTAGGGATCAGTCCAAGCGCTTGGGTCAATGGATGGACTGGGATAACTCCTATTATACCCATACTGACCAAAACATACAAGGAATTTGGGCGTTTTTGAAAAAATGCGCTGAAAACGGCTGGCTTCGTCAGGAGCACAAGCCCATGCCTTGGTGTCCCCGTTGCGGAACCTCGCTCTCCGAGCATGAGATGACCGGCTCGTATAAGCTGATGACCCACAATTCGGTGTTCTTCAAGCTGCCGCTCACGGGTACGGGCAAGAAAATTCTTGTCTGGACGACTACGCCGTGGACGCTTTCCTCAAATGTCGCCTTGGCCGTCAACCCGGAAATTGATTACGCCGAGGTCAAAATCAAGGGCGACAGCGAGTCTCTTATTTTGGCCAAAAACGCCATAAAGCATCTTGGCGGCGAAAAGGAGGAGGTCCTGCGGGTTTTCAAGGGCAGCGAGCTTGTGGGCCTGGAATACGAGACCTGCTTCCCGGAATTTGACACCCAGAACGGTGTCGATCACCGCGTTGTTGCCTGGGAAGATGTAGACGCCGCAGAAGGAACTGGCGTTGTGCACATTGCGCCGGGCTGCGGCCTTGAGGACTTTGAGCTTGGCCTTCGGTACGGGCTGCCGCAGGTAATGCCTGTAGATGATGCCGGAATTTTTCTGAGCGGCTTTGGCTTTATGTCCGGCAAGGACAGCCACACCATCGCCGATGAGGTTTTCGGCGAGCTTGAGCGGCGCGGAAAGCTTCTGAAAACCGAGCCGCATGAGCACAGCTATCCCGTGTGTTGGCGGTGCAAGTCCGAGGTCATTTTCAGGCTTGTTCCGGCGTGGTTCATCGTGACGGGGGAGCTTAAGCCGCGCCTCATCCGCGCCGCCGAAAGCGTTAAATGGGAGCCTGAGTCCAACGGCAAGCGTATGCTCGACTGGCTGAACAACATGGGCGATTGGAATATTTCCCGAAAAAGGTATTATGGACTTCCGTTACCGTTTTATGTATGTGACTGCGGCGAGATAACGGTGATAGGCTCCAAGGCGGAGTTGCGTGACTTGGCCGTTGACCCCGATTCCGTGGACGCTTTGCCTGAGCTGCATCGTCCGTGGATCGACGATATCAGGATCGAATGTCCAAAATGCGGAAAATCTGTGGAGAGGATCCCTGAAACAGGCGATGTGTGGCTGGATGCCGGTATCGTTCCTTTCTCGACGTTGGGATATTTTGAAGATAAAGAAGAATGGCGCAAAAAATTTCCCGCCGAATGGATCATAGAAATGCGTGAGCAGGTTCGCCTGTGGTTCTACTCGATGTTGTTCATGAGCGTTGTGCTGGAGGATTGCGCTCCTTATGAGAGGGTGCTTTCCCATAATTCTGTCGTACAGGAGGACGGTTCCAAGTTTTCCAAGACCGGGTTCATGATAAAATTTGACGATGCGGCGGAAAAAATCGGATCAGACACCATACGCTATCTGTTCGTGGGTGCGCCGATGGCCAGCGACGTGCGTTTCGGATTTGAATTGGGTGACGAGGCGCGCCGCAAGTTGCTCTCTTTTTGGAACATCTACACTTTTTTTGAAACTTACGCATCTATTGACAAGCCGGTGTTTGAGGGCTTCACTCCCGATAAAGCGCTGTTCACCCCGACGGATCGTTGGCTTCTGCTGCGGACCGACGAGTTCATCCGGCGGGCGTCCGCCGTTATGGATGACTACAAGGCGTACCTCCTGATCCGGGACTTTGAGGTTTTTGTGGAAGATATGTCAAACTGGTATATTCGCACCAATCGTCGCCGCTTTTGGAAAGCAGAGGATGAGGCGGATAAGCTGACTGCTTACTACACGCTGTTCTATGCGTTAAGCGCGTGTGTAAAGATCATGGCGCCGATTATCCCGTTCATGACAGAGACGATATGGCAGAAGCTGGTGAGAAAGGTCATGCCGTCCGCGCCGATATCCGTTCATCTGGCAGACTGGCCCGAAGCCAAGTCTCTGTTTGAGGACGACGGCATTGTCGCGAGCACGCGGATTGCCAGAGACGTGATAGCGACGGCGATGCGCCTGCGCAACGAGCGGCAGATCAAGGTGCGTCAGCCGCTTGCGAAGCTGTATGTCTGTGTCGGCGCGAGTGACGCGGATATGGTAAAAGTGTTTGAAAAGAATATTTTAGATGAATTAAACGTCCGTGAGATCGAGTATATTGAGGATTTCAGCCTACTTGAGGACAGCTATTTGCTGGTGAATTTCAAGGCCGCCGGCGCGGTGCTGAAGCAGGACGTCAACCGCTTCAAGGCCGCCCTTGAGGAGATGGCGCCTGAGGAGGCGCGCGCCCTTGCCGCCGCCTTTGACCGGGGCGAAAAGCTCTGTGTAAGCGGCTTCGACGGTGAATTTGACCGTGAGCTTTTCGTGAGGCAGAGCAGGACGAGGGACGGCATCGTCAGCGCGAAAGGCGCGGGCGAAATGACGGTGGCACTCGATATTGTTCTGAACGACGAGCTGATCAAGGACGGCTTGCTTCGCGACATCATCCGTCAGTGTCAGCTGCTGCGCAAGGAGGCGGGGTACTCCGTTGAGCAGCGCATCCGCGCGTCAATCTGCACCGAAAGCGGGTTGATCACGCAAGCCCTGAATGAAAAGCGCGATCACGTCGTTGCGGAGCTGCTGGCGAACTCCCTGACGATAAATGGGGAAATCGAGGCCGACCTGACAAGGGAGATCGAGGAGGGTGATGAAAAAGTGATCATCGCTGTGGGCAAATAATAGGGGATTCAGCTATATATTGTGGTATGCGTTTCTGTGTATACTGCTTAACGACATAAAATCGCCAAGAAATCAAGCAAAACTTTTGATTTATGGGTTTTGTGCAGATTGATTGGTTACGATTTTAAGGAGTTAAGGAGTATTGTATAGGGACGCATACCTTTTTTTGTTCGTGAATCGTTTCGATTTTTATACAGAGTAAGCAAAAATGTATGAAATATCCTAAGATTTTCTATGCAAGGCTACAAATCGTTACAAAAGGATTACAAAAGGGTTACAAAATGAAAAAAATATGATATAATAATAACAAACATCTTAATTAAATCTTAATCAATTTTTAATCTTTTGCGAAGGATGAAGCATGTGAACATCGTCAGGGATGAGTTTTTCTATCCGTCGACCACGGGCGTAAGTGACGTTTTTGTACGTTCCTGGATGCCAGATGACCTATCGAAAGTCAAGGCCGTTTTTCAGATCGCACACGGTATGGCAGAGCACGGCGAGCGTTACGAGGATTTTGGCCGCTTTTTGGCGGAACAGGGTTACGCGGTTTTTGTGAATGACCATGTCGGGCACGGGCGATCCGTAAGTAGCAACGACGACTTAGGTTACTTTGGTGAAAACGACGGCTGGCTGGGCTTCGTCAATGACGCGAAGCTCCTCACCGACAGGGCGAGGGAAGTCTGCCCTGGCCGTCCCGTAATTTTTTACGGGCACAGCATGGGTTCTTTCGTAGCGAGGAAGTATGCCCAGAAGTTTGGCGGCGACCTGGCCGGCGCGATTTTCTGCGGCACAAGCGGCACGAATCCCGCTGCGGGCGCGGGCATCAAGCTGGCGTCGGCGGTCGCAAAGATGAGGGGGAGCCGTTACCGTAGCGCGTTTATTGATAGGATCGCTTTCGGGAGCTACAACAAAAAGTGCGGCCATCCGCGCACGCGGTTTGACTGGTTGAGCAGGGATGACAGCGTGGTTGACGCGTATGTCGCCGACGAGCTGTGCGGATATCTGTTCACGGCCGTGGGATACCGCGACATGTTCACACTGCTGAACAACGTGTCCCAGAAAAGCTGGTACGAGAATGTGCCCTACGCGCTGCCGATTATGCTCACGGCGGGCAAGATGGACCCGGTCGGCAATTACGGCGCCGGAGTGCGGCAGGTGGCCCGGGACCTGAAAGCGACAGGTCATTCCAATCTGACGCTGCGGCTGTACGATGACGCAAGGCACGAGGTTCTCAACGAGCTGAATCGCGATGAAGTTTATGAGGATATACTTACATGGTGTGACGAGTTAATACAAAAATAGATACAACTCACGAAAAGGGAGATTTTTCACAAATGAAAACCTTAATGGTTTACTATTCAAATATTCCTGTGGTAACAGAGCTTTGTGAGTCCGCTCAGAGGCGCGGCAGCGTGGACGTTGTGAGAATTTGTGACAAATACGAAAAAAGCGGGCTATTGAACGCGGCCGCTACAGTATGCAAGGCATACCAAGGCAAGGCTGTCCGCGTTGAGTCGCTGAACGTTGATTTTTCCGCCTACGACTGCGTTATCGTGGCGGTGCCCATGCTGGCGGGGCAGGTTCATCCGGCGGTGAACGGCTTTCTTCACAAGACGAGTCTGCGCGGCATGGAGGTTTACGGACTAACGCTGAACTCCGGCAAGCAGAGCGCGAAAGCGAACGACGTCCTGCGCAAGAGGATACGCTTGGCCGGCGGGCATTGCAGGAGCGTGGTTTCCGTGTCGGTGAAGGATTTGAAAAATGCCGAGCGGGATATTTTGGCGGAGACGCGGCTTGGCGGGGAGTTGAGTTTGAATCCGGCGTAAAGCGAAAAATGACGCCCTTGAGGGAATTGTTCCTCAAGGGCGTTTTTGGTTTTATATTGCTTAGTAGGCTTTCAGCTTTTCGCGGATTATCGCGATGCTTTCATCGGACAGGCGCTCCGCTTCGCTCTCAAATCTAAAAACGCAATTTTCATATACCACAACTGTAGTGAATCCGGAGTATTTTTCGCAGACATATACTTTCTTCGCGCCCCAAGCCGGTTGATCTGAGGGAATGAGATTATCGGTTTGCCAATCGCTTTTGATGTGCGCCATCACGAATAACGGGCGGCCTTTGCTGTAAATCCAGTACCTGACGGAGTTTGCGACCGGATTTTCCGGGTCGAATTCTTTCATTAAAAATACGCCGTATTCTTCTCCGTCCATGAACAACGAGCGGATTAACTTATAGCGCGTCGCGCCTTTGGTTTCGCCTAACCCGAAGTCCTCTGCCCAAAGCGGCAAAACATCTTCCCCGCCCTCAAACAATTCGCTGTCTGTGTACATCTTATAGACTTCACGCGTGAGAGTATCTATGTACGATGTCGAACCGCCGTCTATAAGATATACAGCGACAGTTACAGGCAAGCAAAGCATCAGAATCAAAAATATAAAGGTAACAGCTTGGTGCTTTGCGCGGCTGATTTTTTTCTCTGCCGCGACATACCGCACGATAGAAAACAACGCCGCAACAAATAACCCGAAACCGACCGCAAGCGAAAAGAGATAATAGCCGCTGAAGAGGGAATAAACCAACAGCCCTGCCGCAACAGCAATAAAAATACATGTTGCGTACATATTGACAAGCGAAACGCGCTTGATTGTTTTCAGGTTGCCGTACTCTGCCGGCTGTCCGCTTTCCACCCTAAGCTTTTGCCGCGAACACCATCGCTTGAACCTTATGTAAGACACAAAACGATAGCAGACGGTGAACAAGACGAAAACGGATGAAATAAACACGATATCCGTCGAGATTGACGGATCGGATATCATCAAGAATGACCAGGACAAAACAACCACAATTTGAGCAAAAAATGAAACCCATACCCCTTTGTACTGCGGTTTAACGGCTTGCCGAACCATCTCAAGCCGTTCGCTTTTATCCCGCGCCACCGGCTCCGCCAGCCCGTCCGCCGTTACAAACACATTCACGCCCGCGCCCATGCAAACATACTCCCACCCGGAAGCGACCCATCTGTCAATAACCTCCTGCGCTTCGAGTGTCGGAATCGTGTCATAAAGCGACAGCCTTGTAAACGGCTCAACCGCGTAGGTCAGCGCCTGCGGCTCGATTTTGTCGAAGTAGAAAAAAGTGTTTATCTTACTAAGTCGCCAGCCCTTGAGCGCCATCTCCTCAAGATATTCCCTGAGCGCGCCAAGCTCGTTGGGCTGAAATGAAATGAATTTGCGCAATTAGCACACATCCTTTACGATATAGTCAGCCCCCTACATGAAACAGCGCAGAACCTAACCGCCCCCACATCTAGAATCTAGCATCTAGTAAGCTTTCCCCCAGTAAACCAAATGAGCCGCCGCCTTGCCGCAGCAAACGCACGCCCCGCCCGCGCTCTCCTGCCCAAGCGGCATGCACCGCGAGCCGACGCCCGTCCGCTCCTTGACCGTATCCTCGCATTCCTCGCTACCGCACCACATGGCCTTGACGAAGCCGTCGCCGTTTTTATCGAGCGCGGCCGTGATCTCGTCCATTGTCTGGCAAGCATAGGTGCGTTTGCTCATATTTTCCTTGGCCGCTTTGTAAATCGACGCGCCAAGCTCCGCGAGCAGCTTTTCGGCCGCAGCTTCAAGCTCCGAAAGCGGCGCAAACGTCTTTTCACGGGTGTCACGGCGTACCAGGACACACTGATCCTTCTCGATGTCCTTCGGGCCGATTTCGAGCCGCAGGGGAACGCCCTTCATCTCGTATTCCGCGAACTTCCAGCCCGGGGAATTATCCGAATCGTCGAGCTTGACGCGGAAGGATTTCCCGAGCCGCTCCTTTAGCTCCCGCGCCTTTTCGAGCACGCCCGGCTTGTGCTGCGCAATGGGCAGTATGGCGATCTGTATCGGCGCTATGGCAGGCGGGAGAACCAACCCGTTGTTGTCGCCATGGGACATGATAACCGCGCCGATGAGCCGTGTAGAGACGCCCCAGGACGTCTGATGGACGTAGGTGAGCTTATTGTTTTTATCGGTATACTGGATGTTAAACGCCTTGGCGAAGCCGTCGCCGAAGTAGTGGGAGGTCCCGGCCTGGAGCGCCTTGCCGTCATGCATCATCGCCTCAACCGCGTAGGTCGAGACCGCGCCCGCGAACTTGTCGCTCTCCGTCTTTTTGCCCTTTACGACGGGCATACACAGGTCCTGCTCACAGAAGTCGGCGTATACGCCCAGCATACGCTCCGTCTCCTCCACGGCCTCCTGTGCGGTGGCGTGGGCCGTGTGACCCTCCTGCCACAGGAATTCACGGGTGCGTAAAAACGGGCGCGTCGTCTTCTCCCAGCGCACGACGGAGCACCACTGGTTGTAGAGCTTGGGCAGGTCGCGGTGTGAGTGGACTGTGGCGGCGTAATGCTCGCAAAACAGCGTCTCCGACGTGGGACGCACGCACAGCCGTTCCTGCAACGGTTCACTGCCGCCGTGCGTCACCCAGGCGACCTCGGGCGCGAAGCCCTTGACGTGATCCTTTTCCTTTTGTAGCAGGCTTTCCGGGATGAACATCGGCATGTAGACGTTCTCATGCCCCGTAGCCTTGAAGCGCGCGTCAAGCAGCCGCTGGATATTTTCCCAGATCGCGTAACCGTAGGGGCGTATGACCATACAGCCCTTTACGCTGGAATAGTCGGCAAGATCCGCCTTTTTTACGATGTCCGTGTACCATTTCGCGAAATCCTCCTCCATAGAGGTGATTTCCTCGACCATCTTTTTTTGCTCGTCCAAAGCGATAAACCCCTTTCTCAATCCCTGAATTAGTTGTCCTCAATAAAACGCACGATGTCCCCGACTGTTTTGATGTTCTTGATCTCATCGTCGGGCACCTCCAAATCGAACTCGTCCTCGATGGACATGGCCAGGTCGATGACGTCCAGACTGTCGGCCCCGAGGTCACCGATAATACTGGAATCCATTTTTACCATTTTTTCCTGAAGCTCAAACTGTTCGCAGATGATCTCTTTTACCTTTTCAAAAACCATTGACATGACGGTGGTCCCCTTTTTTATATTTTTGTGGTTTGAATAACTAATATGAATATATTCACTTTTTCGCGTTTTGTCAAGTGAGATTGCCTATTTTTGCGGATAATTTAATAAAATCTTAACAAAAACCCCTTGGTCTGTTTTTACGCTTCATTGTATATTTCAAAACTATTCTGTATATATACAAAGTCAAAGAAACGGCTAACATGTGGAAAACTCTGTGGAAAGTGTTGATAACCCCTTGTATTTTTTCAGTTTTCGCGGTGTTTGACGTAAAGATTTTTGCTTTACCTACCTTTTAAGATGCCGATTTGACACGAAACAGAAAAGAAATATGCATAGAATTTCAAAAGTATACATAAAAATAAAATTACTCTATTTATTATCCCGCATTTTTTAAGTTTCACTTGACGGATGGGCGTGATATGATGTATAATAAAGATGGTTTTATACAGCGGTTCCGCTTGGCTAATTGCTGTTAAAGGAGTGACGATGATGATTAAAATTCGCATAAACAAACAAACGGCTATAAAAATTTTCGCGGTGGCCGCCGCATTCGCTACGCTGACGGCTGTCATTCGGTTTACGGCGTTCGGTAACCGATATGCTGTGTCCGATTCCGATTATCTGTTTACCGTAAACGGCAGCGAGGCGACGATTACCGGCTGTAACGCGGAGCTGTCCGGCGCGGTGATGCTTCCGGCGTCGTTGCAGGGGTATACGGTCACGGCCATCGGCGACGGCGCTTTCAAGGGCTTCGACGAGGTGACGTGCTTTTTCCTGCCCGCGTCTGTGACGAGCATCGGCAGCTACGCCTTTGAGGGCTGTACCTCGCTGCTCAACGCCTCTTTCCCCGGCGCGCTGACGAAAATCTCCGAGGGCGCCTACTGGGGCTGTTCGTCGCTTGTCAGCGTGACTATTCCTGAAAACGTCGTGTCAATCGGTTCCTGCGCGTTTTACGGCTGCGGCTCGCTTGAAAGCGTGATCGTCTTGGGCAGATCCACAAAGGCGGCGGGGATATTCAACGTCCAGCTTGACGTGGGCGAGGTGCTGGCGATGGGCTTCGGCGTGTTCAAGGATCCGAGGGACAATTCGCTCCCAACCGTTTATTGCTACGATGGTTCACAGGCCATGTATGATCTGCTCAAGTGCCAGTTTTCCCGATATGCGCTTTTGGACGGCTGCACGTTAACCTCGTATACGGTCAACTACGTAGACGGCCTTGGCTCGCCGCTTTATCCGAGCAAAACATTCCCCATTCAGCCGGCGGGAATTAACATTCTGGAGGTTGCCGCGCGGATCGACGGTTATACGGTATCAAGCAGCGATCCCACGGGAAAGCTTCTTGTGCAGAACAGCGCCGCCAATACGGTCAATTTTATCTATGAGGAATATGCCGAGAGCACTACGGACGTGACCGAGCCGACTACAGTTCAGCCGGGCGGCGTCAGCTTGATCCCGATGGCAAGCTCGACGACGGTCATTGATTATGGGAAGAAGTTTATATACGGACTCAAGCTGGTGGTGACGGAGTCCGATCTTCGGAACATTTTCCTCGACGTTGACGGCGACGGATATTTTGTCGTACAGCCGGGTACGCTGGGAACGGGCGCGAAGGTCACGCTTTACAGTAATTATGATCCGAATTTTGAAGAGGTGTATAAGCTTGTCATCTTCGGCGACGTGACCGGTGACGGCTTGGTTACCGCCAGCGACGTTTCGGAGATAAAGAGGTTCATAGCAGATAACGAGAGCGTGCCTAATCTTGACAATCGCAGTTCCCCGTTCTTCTTCGCAGCCGATTTGTATCAGAATGGGGTAGTCAATCAAAGCGTGGCCAGTATCGTCAATCAGATCGCATTAGGGGCGAGAGGTATAGATCAGCGGACAGGGCTGCTGATTTAGAAATTGATACAGGCAAAACCGCACCCGACTTTCTTTAGCCGGGTGCGGTTAACTTATGTTGTCTTCTACAGAGACTCTGTCGCCGCCTTGCTCATCGCCAGCAGTTTTTCCGGCGCGACGTTCTCGAGCAGCGCTTCGTGGCTCGGCGAGCAAATATAATACCTGCCGAAGATGCCGCGCAGGCGTTTGACCTCGTTTTCGACGTCCGTGGCCGTCCCAAAGGGCAGAATTTCCTGGGTGTCCACGCCGCCTAAGAAAACGATGTCGCCGCCGTAGCTTTTTTGCAGGTGTTCCGCGTCCATGCCCTTGGCTCTTGCCTGGATCGGGTGCAGGACGTCCACGCCCATTTCGATGAGGTCGGGGATGATTTTGTCGACAGATCCGCAGGAATGCAACGCGACTTTCTTTTGGTACCCTTTTGCCATATCAATGATCTGCCGGTAAAACGGGAAGATGAATTCGCGGAACATGTCGGGGCTGATCATGCAGTCAAGCTGGCTGCCCATGTCGTTTCCGAAGAAAAATACGTCAACCAGATGGCCGTATTTGTCAAAGAAGCGGCTGTTGAGCGCGAGGTAGAAATCGGTCATGCGCTTCATGACGGCCTTGACCACGTCGGGATGGGTATACATCTTGACAAAGCAGTTTTCCATGCCGAAGAAGTCCGTCAGCGTGTGCCAGATATGGGTCCAGGAGCCGGAAAAAAGCGCGGTGCCCTGATCCTGGACGGCGCTGTATTTGCGCTCAAAGCTGTCGAAGTGAACGTACTTCATATCGGGCCAGAAAGGGAAGCTCTCGATCTCCTCGACCGTTTCCGCGCCGGCAAAGACGCCGTCCTGATTCAGCGAGACGCGCGGCTTTCCGGCGTGGCAGTCCCACATGGGGCGGCCGGAGGGGTCACTGTAATCTCCGGCCATGATCCACGACATGTCGTCGCCCATGTACGCGCAGAGGGCTTCATAGGACGGGAGGCCGAAGTGTGCGAGGTATATTTGCAGCGCGTTTTTCTCCGGGTTGCCGATCCAGTAGGCCGAGCGGTCTACCTCCTGACGGCTGAGGATACGGGTGATGCGTTCTTTTCCTGTCATGCGGCTGACCTTCCTTTTATGCGATTTTGGAATGATATTTTACGATGTTATTAGACCTGTCCTGAAACTGGGCGCGAGCGAAAAAAGACCGTTTTCCCGCCGCGATCCGGTTTTAGGACAGGTCTATTACTTCAAAAACAAATTCACAATGATTTTTTCCGTGAGAGCTGATCGCGGTGGACACAATATCTTTCAATCGAAGTTTAACGCCAAGCGCGTGCTGGAGGGTGTGCCGGACATGACCGCCGCAGCATCCGCAATATGTGCTTGAAACACAAACGGGAGGCGGCAGTTTTTGGATCACTGAGCACACGCATTGCCCGTCCCAATAAACAGACAGCGTTCCATCGGGATTCAGATGGCATGGCGGCCTGTGCGGCGTGTTCAATTCGTCAAACAGCTTGATTTTATCGTCAATCGTTTTATCCGCGTATTTTCGTCCGAATTCTTTGAATGGCGCGGTAACCTTGTCGGTTTTACAGCACCCTAATTGTTCCATAATAGAAAGGCGCTGCTCCTTTGTCAGCAATTCATCCATTTTATCTATCGCGGCGATAAGCGGATAAGGGTTACTGCTGCTTTGATTAGCGTCCAAATCCATTTGCGCCATAATTTCCGGCGAGATTTTTTGTTTTTGCATGACTTTTTTCAGTTGCTTTAAGCTTGGCATGATAGCGCCCCCCGTTCACATATAGATTTTCCGCGCACAACTACACCGCTTGAAATACTCCCTAACTCCTTAAAATCATAGCAAAAAAATTTCGCAAAACCCATATGTTAAAGCTTTTGCTGATTTTATAGTCGTTAGGGTGTATACAAGCAGTGTGGCTGCGTTATTCAAACATGCTACGACGCCAGCAGCTGAAGCGCGACCTCGGCGGCCGACGCCGCGTCCTGCGTATAAGCGTCCGCGCCGATCTCGTCGGCAAAGCTTTGCGTGACGGGCGCGCCGCCTACCATAACTTTGACGCTTTCGCGAATTCCGGCGGCCTTGAGAGCTTCGATGATATCTTTCTGCGACATCATTGTGGTGGTCAGCAGTGCGGACAGGCAGACGATCTGTGCGCCGGACTCCTTGACCGCCGCGACGATCTGCTCGCCGTCCACGTCGACGCCGAGATCGACGCACTCGATGCCCACGCCCTCGAACATCATCTTGACGAGGTTCTTGCCGATGTCGTGCAGATCGCCCTTGACGGTGCAGATGACGGCCTTGCCCACCGGCTTTACGCCGGCCTGGGTCAGCGCGGGACGAAGCACCTCGAGTCCGGCGGTCATGGCCCTAGCGGCGATGAGAACCTCGGGCACGTACACCTCGTTGTTCTTGAACTTTTGCCCGACGGTCATCATGGCGCTGATCATGCCGTCGTTGAGGATGTCCTTGGGGGCGATGCCGTCACTGAGAGCCTGCTCCACAAGCTCCTTGACCTGCTTTGCGCGGCCTTTTTGCAGAAGATCGGAAATTTCGGTGAGAATTGACATTGATTTTTCCTCCATTTATATTAGAAATTTATGTAACCCTTTTCGCGGCTGTCTTGTATCACGTAGTCGACGAACTCCCACAGCGCGGGAAGCGCGGTTTTGACGGGCGACATGCGCTCATATATCTGCTGTGACGAAACGTTGTGCTTGACCCAAGTGTGGCCGTCGGTCAAGTAGTTGTTGAGGAAAGGCTGGAAGCGATCGACGGCGGCGGCGTAGAGAGAGTCAGGGGTGTCCATGCGGTCAAACTCCTCCCACAAAGCGCGGTACTCGACGGCCTGCTCCGTTGGCAACAGGGCGAAGAGCCTGTTCGCCGCCTCGCTTTCCCGTTCGTCCTTGCTCTCGTTGCCCTTGACGTCGTAAGCGAAGGTGTCGCCGGCGTAAATCTCAATCAAATCATGGACGAGAGCCATTCTGATTACGCGGTCCAAGTCGATGCCGCCGAATCCCGCATACTCGAACAGCGTCATGGCCATCAAGGCGAAGTGCCATGAATGCTCGGCGTCGGTTTCCTCGCGGGATTTGTCGGCCAAAAGGGTCTGGCGGCTGACGCTTTTCATTTTGTCGGCTTCGGTTAAAAAGCGCAGCTGGGATTTTAGTTTATCGGTCACTATTCCACCACCTTGATTTTTAGCTCGCACAAAAGGCCGCTGTGACTGTCCGTTACGGTTTCTGTCAGCGAAAAAGCGCCGCTCACAGAGACCGTATATTCCCCCACGGGCAAAAACAGATTTTTTTCCGCGTAAAAGCTTTTCCAGAAGTCCGCGTCAAGGTCGTCCTCGCCATAGCCGCCGCTCTTTTTATAGTCAAAACGGTATACTTTGCCTTTTTTGAGAACGGTTGAGATCAATAGCGTCAGAACCATACCCTCGGCGTTAAAATCTTTTCCGTCGGTTATGGAAAAAACTATATACGGTTTGCCGTGCCATATCTTGACAGCGGGGCCGCCGCCCTTATATTCAAGCGTCGCCCAAATTTGAATCGCGTCTGTGGTTTTGTAGACCTGTTTGTCGGAAAAAAGCAGCATTTCAAAGTCGTTTGATTGGCAGACGGAGCCGATTGTTTCCTGCTCCGGGCTTGAGCTGGAGATTGAACTTGAACTTTCACTTTCAGCGTCAGGCGCAACCGAACAGCCGGAGGCAAATAAAATACATATAATGCAAAGACATGCAATGATCCTGTTTTTCACGTTTAACCCTCCGTTTGACTATGTTAAGATCGCAAAAAAGTACGTAACCGTATTCGCGCCGTTGTGGTAGTTGATCCCGCATATGCGCGAAAGAGCCACCACATCTATCCCGCACGCCTCGACCGACACAATTGCCTTTTCGGGGAAGCGGCAGGGTTCATCCGGGCAGGTACACGGCTTACACAGCGAGCACGCGCCGCAGCCAAGCGTCCTGTGCCTGATTCCCGCGCCGTCGAGCCGCGCCGACAGCTCCCGTAAAATTTCGGAGGCGCGGCGGCCCGCGGCGGTCATGCCGTCTATATCAAAGGAATCCTCAAGGCGGCCGACGTGGGTCGCGACGAAAACGCCGCTGAACGCAAGCAGCTTTTCACGGTTTTCCTCGGCGGTTCCGACAGCGGGCGGGCACGTCCAGGAACGCCCGTACTTACCGCAGGCGTTTTGCTCGCAGGCCTTTGTGACCTCGACGGAAAACGGCAGCTCGGCGGGCGTTACGTGCGCGGTCTGAAACAAATCGGGGTGGTGAAGCAGCTCTCTTATGTTATCCAAAGGCTTTTCTCATTTCTTGTGTATAATATTGGACGTTTTCCCACTTAGCGTCGGGAGCGATGCGGTGGTCGGGGCAGGGGATGTAGCCGCCTAAGGCGACAAGGGGCTTCAGCCGCTCGATCTCCGCGTCCACGGCGGCGTAGTCACGGGCAAAAACGGTCTTGTTCATGCCGCCGATCCCCCTGATGTCCGGACCGTATTTCTCGCGCCACGGTGCGATGCTGGCGTTCCACGTCCCGACCTCGATGGGGAACATGGTGTTTACGCCGTTTTCGAGCCAGACGGGGACAAGGGCGTCTATGCAGCCGTCGCAGTCAAGGGAAACGATATCGACGCCGTGTTCCATGAGCAGGGAAGTGATCCGCCGGTAGTGGGGACCTATTTTCTCCGCGAACACCGCCGGACTCACGAGGGGGCCGCTGTTGAAGCAGATGTCCTCCCAGAAGTGCGCGAAGTCGAAAGTCACGCCCGTATCGAGCGTCCGTTTTGTCACCTCATAGCAGAGATTTCCCATGGTGTCGATAATCTCGCGGTACAGTTCCTCGTCGTCGTACTGGAGATAGCTCAAACCCTCCATGCCGATCCAGTTGCGCAGCGTGCCGTAAAGGCTGCCGATGTGCAGTCCCGTCGGCCTGTCGGCATACGCCGTGTTTTTGTGGCGTCCGATCGCTTCATAGTTCACGCGTTCTTCGCTGAACCTCATACGCGGCAGGTAGTGTTCCTCCCAGCTGCGGCGGTCAACGAGCAGGTGGCTGATCTCAGCCTGGATGGATACCGCGCCGTCGCTTTCCAGCACGGTAACGCCGTCGCCGTTCTGAACGTGCCTGCGCCCGCCGCCCAGGTCACGGATGACCTTCGTCTCAAAGGACGGCATAAGCGACGTGTGCTGACCCAGGGTCGCGCCCCAGCCGAAGTCAAAGCCGAGTTTTTGGGCGATCACGTCGTCAGTGCGGTTGCCGTCGCCCCAGCGGTCGGCCTCCTCACGCGTGAGGTGCCCCTCATCGGCCCACTTGCGGAGCGTTTCGCGCCAGTAGCCGAAATGGACGACGGGCATACGGTCATAATCGCGGTAATGCAGGATGGCGTTGGCTCTTTCACGGTTGTTTATGCGAATCACCTAAATTCTTCTTGCAATTTTTTCTACGTTTTATTATAATACAGTGGAGGGATAAATACAACTATTTTTTTAAAGAAAGGGACTGAAATATGAATACCATGAAAAAGCATGCGCATTGGATTGTTCTTGCGATTTTTATTGTGCTGATGCTCGTTGCCTGCCGTTTTGTGAACCTGAGCGGAGACGACTTTGCGTACTCGGCCTTTAACGGCACAAATGACGCCGCGTCCTTCTTCTCGTTTCTTCGGAATCACTATTTGAGGACGAACGGGCGCGTAGCCGTGTATTCTTTGCTGATACTTATGCTGAAGTTGAACCTGAATGTCTGGCGGACCGCGCAGCCGTTTTTGTTGGGAGCTTTGCTTTTACTGGCCGCGAAATTCACGTCAAACGGCGACAAAAGAACATTTAAGGTTGCGCTGATTACAGGCTGCGCGGTTTTATTGGCGCTGGGCAAGGAACTGGCCGGGGAAACTACGCTTTGGGTAACAGGCTCCTTTAATTTTGTTTACCCGGCTTTCCTCATGTTTCTAAATGCACACTTTACAAACAAGACGTATGAGACAGGAAACCAATACAAAATACTTCCGGTTTTGGGATTTGCGGGGGGGGGCAACGATGGAACAATACGGTATGATGTCGGTGGGATTTGCGATTTTGATTCCGTTGGCGTATTTTATAAAGGAAAAAAGGAAACCCAAGGCGATCCATTACGTGAACGCGCTCGCCGCTTTGGCAGGATTTCTCACGGTTGTGCTGGCTCCGGGAAATCTTGTAAGAATGGATTCCGGCAACTTTACGAAACCATTGGGCGAAAATTTTGTGGCGGCGCTTACCACGTTCTGCAACACGAAAGCTCTTTTGGCGGTGTCGTTAATACTCCTTATGACTCTAAGCTACTGGCTTATAACCTTTGATGTCAAATGGCGATTGCTCAAAGTTTTCCATGTTTTGATGACTGTCGGGCTTTGGGGCGGTTATTTGCTCACCATTTTTATTCTGTTTAATCGGTTGGGAGCGGACTTCCATTCACACATCATATTGACGATGGGCTGGAGGCTGTTTGATCTTCTCTACTTATTCGCCATGATATATGTCCCGCTTATGATATTCCTGCTGAAAAAAGATATTCGCTTTGCCGTCCTCGCGATAATTGCGCTCGGTTCCGTTTTTATGCTTTTTATTGCATCGGTTTCATACAGGGCGGAACTTCCCGCGATCATGATCATCATCCCTGTTGTTTCCTTGACGGTTATGGATTTTACCGCAAGAAGAGAAGCCGCCGCCGACAGATTCAAAGACTCCCTGTTGGCAAAGGGCGCGGCTGTGGTTGTTTCGCTTGCGGTGATTGTTACGTTTTGCGCGGTCTTGCGCGGGTTTTACCGAAACGACTTGGTTTATGACGAAAATGAGCGGCGCATGGAGGAATACAGGGCAAGTCCGGCGGACGACGGGGAGCTTTGGTTGTTGTCGGTTGCCGATCCGGCCTGCGCGGGATACTCGTTTAATATTTCGGCGGAAACCGTTGACCCGATAAGGCTTGATACTTTTAAGGCGCGCAATGGCATTGAAGATGCGAATGTGTTTTTTGAAAGTGGAGATAGTTTTTTAAAGAATAGGGGAAATTAAGCGTGAACAAGAACATGAAGCAATGGGTATCCGGCGTCATCCAGTCGCCAAAGAAAAAAGCCATGCCGATCCTGTCTTTCCCGGCGGTACAGCTGTTGGGAATCAGCGTGAGGGAGCTTATCTCCGACGGCGAAACCCAGGCAAAGGCCATGAAAGCCGTGGCCGGCCGCGTGCCGTCGCTCGCGTCGGTCAGCCTGATGGATCTGTCTGTCGAGGCAGAGTGCTTCGGCGCGCAGATCAAATTTTCGGACTTCGAGGTGCCGACGGTGACGGGCAAGCTCATCGAAACGCCGGAGGACGCAGACGCGCTGGAGGTTCCCGCCATGGGAAGCGGGCGGACGGGAATATACGTCGGCGCGATCGGGAAAGCCGTGAAAATGATCACCGACCGCCCGGTTCTGGCCGGGATTATCGGGCCGTTTTCCCTGGCGGGGCGGCTCGTGGACGTGACTGAGGCGATGATTTTATGCTACGAGGATCCCGACATGCTCCACGCGCTTTTGGAAAAAGTGGTCAGCTTTTCCATTGAGTACGCGCGAAGCTATAAGGCCGTCGGTGCGGACGGCGTGATCATCGCGGAGCCGCTGGCGGGAATGCTTTCGCCGGCGCTGTGCGAGGAATTTTCATCGCCGTATGTGAGGAAAATCGTAGAAGCGGTTCAGGACGACAGTTTTATCGTTGTCTACCACAACTGCGGCAACAACACGGTGAAGATGCTCGATTCGCTTTTGTCGGTGGGCGCGGCGGGCTACCATTTCGGCAACGCCGTGAGTATGAGGGACGTTATGCCAAATATGCCGGAGAATGTACTGGCGTTCGGCAACGTCGATCCGGCCGGGCAGCTGCGAAACGGCACGCCGGAGTCGGTTCGGGAGGCGACATTGGCCGTGATGAACGATTGCGCGGACTACAAAAATTTCGTGATATCGTCCGGGTGCGACATCCCGCCGCTCACACCGTGGGAGAATATTGACGCGTTTTTCAAAGCAGTTGAAGCATTCTAGACGCTAGACTGTAGATGCGGTTAGGAGACGGCGGTAAAAAATTATTATGAGTACAGCCATTATCAATGCGGAACAAGAAAAATATACGGTGGAGTTCACGCCGCCGAAGAAGCTTACGGAGCTTCTGCCGGGCGGAAAGCTTCTGCTTGAGCTGCCGTGCGGCGGGCGGGGAAAGTGCCATAAATGCAAAATAACCGCCCGGGGCGAGTTGTCGCCTGAGGGCGATGGCGAGATGAAGCTGTTGTCTGTGGCCGAGCGCGAGTCGGGGATACGCTTCGCCTGCCTGACTTACGCACTGGGCGACGTAACGCTGGAGCTTGCGGGGCGGAAAAACGATCTGCTTATCGTGATGGAGCATCAGCTTTCCGTCAGCGGTTTCGAGCCGCTAGGGAAAAAATTCGGCGCGGCCGTGGACGTGGGGACGACGACGGTCGCGGCGTACCTGTTCGAGCTTTCGGGCGGGAAGCTTTTGGCCGAAGCCGCCGCCGTTAACCCTCAGGCGCGGTTCGGCGCGGACGTGATTTCACGGCTGGACTTCTCATTAAAGGGAGGGCGGCTGGAGCTGGCGGAGACGGTTCGCGGCTGTATTGAGGAGCTTATTTTCAGGCTGTGCGGCGAGTCCGGTACGTCGGCATCTGAGATAGACGCCATGGTGATCGTGGGCAACACAGCCATGCTTTACCTGCTTTGCGCCGCCGACCCAAGCTCGATATGCGCTGTGCCTTTTATACAGGACAGGGCTTTCGGCGAACGGGTGACGCCTGCGGAGCTTTCGCTTCCCATTGCACCGGATGCGTGCGTCTACCTCGCGCGGACGATGTCGGCGTATGTGGGCGCGGACATGACGGCGGCCGTTCTTTCATCGAAAATAACGGAAAAAAAAGAGGTGTCCCTGCTCGTTGATATCGGCACGAACGGGGAGATGGCGCTGTTCGCCGGGGGCAGGCTGCTGTGCTGCTCGACAGCGGCGGGTCCGGCGTTTGAGGGCGCGGGCATTCACGGCGGCATGACGGCCGGGGAGGGAGCAGTTTCCCGCGTCAAATTGGAGGGTGGGGCGTTCTTGGTTTCCGTGATCGGGGACGTGCCTGCGAAAGGAATATGCGGTTCGGGAATTATTGAAGCGCTGGCCGCGATGCTGGACGCGGAAATTCTTGATGAAACGGGAGTCATAGAGGAGGACGGGCACGAATTCACGGCGTATATACGCGAGTTCGGCGGTCAACCGGCGTTCGTGCTGCCGGGCACGGAGGTTTTGATCACGCAGGCGGACGTTCGGGCGGTGCAGCTGGCCAAGTCGGCGATCTGCGCGGGAATCACGTCGCTGCTATGTGAAGCGGGCATGACCCCGGAGGATGTTGACGCGCTTTACATCGCGGGCGGGTTCGGCAGCCGCATAGACTGCGCGGCGGCGGAGCGCATAGGCCTGATACCGCGCGGGTTCGCCAAAAAGGCACGGGCCATAGGCAACGCGGCGGGCGCTGGAGCGTCAGAGATGCTGCTAAGTAAAAGCGCGCTGGAGCGATCAGAGGATATAACAAAATCCGCCCATACGCTCGAGCTTTCAACCAGCAAGACATTCATGGACGCATATATTGACGGGATGTTTTTTTAGAACCTGTGAGAATCCATATGAACACAGGTTCTTTGGTTATGTGTTTTTCTCGAAACGGTATATTTCTTGCGCCTCGATGTCGATATTCGGCAGATAGATCGGCGGCACACCGGCGTTTGTGGTGATGGTGACGACGAGGGCGCGGGCGTAGGGGAACAGCTCCTTAAAAGTCGCCACGTGGATCTTTTCCTTTTCGAGATCCGTGTTGAAAGAAAAAATGCCCTCGACGGTGACCTTCACATTGAATTTTTTCTGCGCGTTTTTGTCAAATACCTCGATGGAAAAAACGCCCTTGCAGACGTTGCCGTCGGAGTAGCTGACGTTGTAGGAATAGGTGTTGCCCAGTTCGACGCGCCCTTGGTTTTCGAGCTTGTTGTTGAACACGATTTCAGTCGCGCGGTAGTTTTTGAGTTCGACGTTACGCATGATAAATCACCCTGTTACAGTATAACACAAAATGAGCGGATATGCAATGCAAAATGAGGGAGATGTTAAACAGGTTCTTAAATGAATCAGGCTTAGTTTTTATAGCAGTTCCGTAAAAAAATGGTTGCGGCGGGTACGGACATATGATATAATAAAACACGAAAAACACAAGGGGGAGTTAAATTGAAAAAATCGGTTCTTAAAATCATCGCGGCGATTTTGGTTCTGGCGATCGCGCTTCCGCTTTGCCTTACGGGCGCGGCGGCGGGCGCGGCAAGGAGTTCTGGCTACAACGAGTATAACAGCGCGCTTCTGAATCACGAGCTGCTCGCCAAGGCGGACGGCGAGCAATGTCCCACGATCATTATTCCCGGTATCGCGATGTCTTATATGTACCTTGCCGACGAGAATAACGAGCCCGTGGTCGGGAATAACGGCGCCGAAAAAGGCGACAAGCTTGTTATCGTTGACAGCGATGCGCTTGTCGGCACGCTTTTGGGCACGCTGCTTGGCCCTCTCGCGATCTCGACCGTTCTCGGAAAGCCGATGGGCCTCCGGGAAGCTACGGCTAAAACAGTCGGCGGGCTTTTGGGGATTCAATCCATGAACAAGGACGGCACGCTGAAGAACAACGTTCTGACAGAATACTACCCGGGACCGCTGTCGAGCATGAGCCCGGAAAGGCGCGAGGAATTCTACGCCGAGGCTCCGGTGAAGGATTTCGCGGAATATATCGGTGAGGACAATATTTACTTTTTCGCATTTTCCTTATTCGCCGATCCTATGGATACAGGGATCGCTCTGCATGAATACATCCAACTGGTAAAAGAGCAGCAGCAGGTTTCAAAGGTGAATCTGCTTACCCTCAGCCTCGGCGGCTCCATACTCACCGCCTACCTCGATCTGACCGAGGAGGAATGCCCCGGCGTTAATCCTGCGCGTGATGTCAACCGCATCGTGAACGGCGTTTCCATGCTGAACGGCACAGAGGTTTTTACCGACCTGTTCAGCAAGCGCTTCAACACCGAAAACAATTATATCTATGACGGATTCCTCGCCGGGATCCTTAACCTCGCCCTTAAAAATGATATTTTAGAAAAAATACTGCTGTGGGTTATCAAGCTCATACCCGAAAAGGTGTTTTTAGAGCTGCTCAAGGGCGCCTATGACGGCGTCATGGAGACGCTGCTGCTCAACAACCCTCAATTCTGGACGATGATCAAGGGCGACGAATATGAAGCGGTGGCGGACAGGTACTTAGTCGGGGAGGAATACGCCGCGCTGCGCAAAAAGACCGACCGTTTTGCCGTTGCCAGAAAAAACCTCGCCGGGCATCTGACAGACTTAGAAGCCGCCGAAATCACCACCTATAACCTCTGCGCGTATGATTTGCGGTATGACGAGGGTAAGTACAGTTTCTTCGGCATAGTACGTTCGGCGAAAGGTACCAACTCCGATGGAATCATCCACCTCGGCTCCACCTCTTTCGGCGCGGTCTACGCTCCCGCCGATCAATCCCTTGGCAGTGACTACATAGACGCGATGAGCGAGGCGGATAAAAAATATCTCTCCCCCAACGGAACCGTGGACGCCTCGAAATGTCTCTTCCCCGATACCACATGGTTCGTCTCCAATCAGCTGCATGACGCCTCGGGCAACGACTACGCTATGGGCATGCTGCTTTACATTATTATGGGCTGTCTTCCGGATATCGACTCGTGCCCGGACAAGTTCCCCCAGTTCAATCTGGGACGCGAGACCAGGGAATTGACAAGAACCTATATCCCGCAGGCCGAGGATGTACTCAACAACAGGGAACGGTACAGGAGGGCCAGGCCCGCGCAGTTTGACGCCCTTGAGGCGGCCCTTGACGACGCGCTCGCGATGCTTGCCGTGACGAACGCTTATAACGCGCCCGACGCGGAAAACGTTATCGACGCGCTGGTCAAGGCGCTTAAACCTTTTAGTTAATACCCACAGCTCGTTGTCAAACGTAAAAACAAGGCCGCCTCCTTATAATTGGGAGGCGGCTTTTGCTCGTATATTTTTGTTATCGCTCGACATACTTCGCTGAATTTTCATCGACAAACAGCGACCAGTCCGGGTGTGTGCGCAGTATGGCGGCCGGGAGCAGGGGCGAGACTTCGCCGTACAGCGCACCCTTTACCGCGTTGGCCTTGACGGCGTGGGGAACGCAGGAGATGATCTTTTTGCACTGCATGATCCTGTGCACGGTCATTGAAATCGCCTGCTTCGGAACGTCGTCAACCGTCTGGAACCAGCCCTCGCCGACCTGCTGGCGCTTGCACGCGTCGTCAAGGTTCACGACGATGTAGGCGTCCCGGGTGTCGAAGTCGGCGGGCGGGTCGTTGAACGCGATATGGCCGTTTTCACCGATGCCGATGAGTCCCAGATCGACGGGCTTTTCCAGAAGCTTCCCAGTCAGCGCGGGGACGCTCCCGGGGTCGCCGTCAACCAAATGATAGTCCAGCAGGCTGACCTTTGAGATGAACCGCTCTTTGAGATATTTGCGGAAGCTGGCCGGATGCGACTCAGGCAGGTTCACGTACTCATCGAGGTGGAACATTTCAACGCGGCTCCAGTCTACATCGGATGCGGTGAGGGCCTCAAGCGTCTCAAACTGCGACGAGCCGGTGGACACGACGATCCGCGCACTGCCGTTTTCGGCTATCACGCCGCTGAGATATTCGGCGGCTGTCGCGGCGGCGCGCTGACCCAAGTCGTTTGCGTCTTTGCAAATGTAAATGTTCATTTTTATTGCCCCTCTTTTTAAGTGGTTTGCCAATAGGTGGACAGGAAGTCGCCCAGATCGCGGACGGCCTTGGCCAGCTGTTCAGGCTCGGGCAGCATGACGATCCTGAAGTGGTCAGGCTCTTTCCACGCGAAGCCGCGACCCGGGATGATCATGACGTTTTTCGCGTGGAGGTAGTCCATGGCGAACTGCTGGTCGTCGGTTATGTTGAACTTTTTGATGTCGAGCTTCGGGAACACATAGAAGGCGGCGCTGTTGCGGACGCAGGAAATGCCGGGTATCTTTGCCAGCTCGCGGCACGTGGCCTCTCTCTGCTCATACAGGCGGCCGCCGGGGACGAGCATTTCTTTTGTGCTTTCGGGGTCGTTCAGCGCGGCGGGTATGACCAGCTGGGTCAGGGCGTTAGCGCAAAGGCGCATGGCCGAAAGCTGGACCAGACCGGCGATGAAGTCGGCCGCGATCTCCTTTTGGCCGCTGATAACCATCCAGCCGCAGCGGAAGCCGCAGATGATGTGCGACTTTGAAAGGCCGTTCATCGTGACGACTAAAAGATCGGGGGCGAGGGTCGCGGTGGGTACGTGCTCCAGATCGTCCATGACAAGGCGGTCGTATATCTCGTCTGAGAAAATCACGAGCTGATTTTCACGCGCGATCTGCACGATCTGCTCCAAAAGCTCCCGGGGGTACAGCGCGCCGGTGGGGTTGTTGGGGTTAATGAGCACGATGGCCCTTGTTTTCGGCGTGATCTTGCTTTTGATGTCGCCGAGGTCGGGATACCAGCTGGACTGTTCGTCGCAGATATAATGCACGGGAGTCGCGCCCGCGATATAGACGGAATTCGTCCACAGGGAATAGTCGGGAGAGGGGACGAGAATTTCGTCGCCGTAGTTGAGCAGCGCCGTGAGGGCCATGGTCACAAGCTCCGATACGCCGTTGCCGATGAAGCAGTCGTCGGGCGTGATGTTCTCGACGCCGCGCCCTTTGTGGTACGCGCAGATCGCCTCGCGGGCGTCGGGCATACCCTTTAAGTCGCAGTAGGCGACGGCCTCGTCCGCCCTGCTCATCAGGGCGTTTCTGACGCTGTCGGGCATTCCGAAGCCGAAGGTGGCCGGGTTGCCGGTGTTGAGGCGGAGCACGTCAATGCCTTGGGCGCGCATCTTCATGGCTTCCACGAAAACGGGGCCGCGTATGTCCGAATGGACCTCCTGGAGCTTGTCTGATCTCATGATTGGCTGCATAATGTATATCCTCCTGTTAAATTATTATCACTTGTCTTCCCAATAGATCGGCGTCGTGAAGAAGAAATTGTCCGGCTTTTTCAGCGCGGCGCCTTCGGATATCCGCGTCACGCCCAAGTCAACCATGTCGTTATACAGCGACTCCATCACAGTTGAGCGGTTCATAAACTTGAATACGGAAAACTCGCCCATGAACAGGTTGCCTTTGTAAAAGCGGTATGACAGGTGCGAACGCCGGATGTTTAAAAGCTGTTGTTCGCTGCCGGCGGCCCGCTCCGCGTTTGCCCACAGGGCGTCGCACTTATTTACCTCCCACGGCATTAAAATCATCGTTTCATAATGCCAGTTGAAGAAATAAATGTGGTGGGTCTTCACGGTTTTGTTGATGATGAACTGAAGATAGTCCTTGATATAGGGCGCGGACGCCTTGCCGTAGTAGGCGTCGATAAACTCATCGAGGTGGTACTCAACGTCGCAGTAGGGGTCCCACAGCAGTTTCGCCAAAAGGTAGGCGCGAAGCTCGCCGAACTCGCCGTTTCTGGTCGAGTTGCCCTGCTCGAACACGCCCTTGACGTTGTTTTCGGCGAAGAACTGCACGTTGGGGGACAGCACCTGGAAATTCGGATGGGGCATCAGATACCACAGGAAATTGGTGGTGTAGTCCCAGATATAGATGTTGTCGCAGATGTCCGCCCAGTCAACGATGTCTTTGGCGAAAATGGATTCTTTTGGCGTAACGTATTCTAAAATGCCCTCGTTGCGCAGATTGCCGCACTCGCTCAAGGGATGGGAGAAGCAGCATTCGATGGAGCACAGGCGCACGACGACGTTATCTCTTGCCCTGATATTTCCTTTTGTGGGCGCAGGGCGGGTGTACTGATAGGCGAAAGTGTCAAACATCACGCCCTCGAATTCGTCCTCCAGCGCCTCCGCGACCTGATTCGTGAACCAAAGATTCGTGCCGGAAGGCCCGCCGTAGAACTCGTCGGACGCCTTGCAGCTTTGGCACTGGCAGTAGTCGCCGTTGTCGTTTTGCGTGATCGACATGATTTTCGCGCCGGGGCTATTATTGAGCGACCTCCGCGCGTTTTCTATGGTGATCTCAAGAACTTTCGGGTTGGTCAGGCAACGCTGCGCCGTCGTCCAGCCGCCGATATCCTCACGGTAGGAGAAATATTCCGGGTGCTCCGCGAAGTAGGACACGGGTACCATGCGCTCCATGCTGTGGCAGAAGTCGGCGTAGGAAATGCCGCCGCCGTACTGCTCTCCCTGACGCGTCACAACGTTTGAGTTGATTTTCTGCCTGACCTTAAAGTTAACGTCAAAGGCGGACTGCCAGTAGACGTCGCGGTAGCCGAAAACGGGCACCTGCGTGTCGTTCAGCGCGAGATTGATTTTGACAGTTTTGCTTTCGGGGATGACGGTCAGTTCCGGCGTGAACCAGCGGCAGCCAAGCTGCTCCTCCAAAAAGGAGTACACGCCGTAGAGCGTCCCGCGAAGCTCGCCGCCCGCGATGACAAGGCGCTTGTCCGCGATCTTGACGGTGAAGCCCTCGTCGCCCAGCGTCTCGCGGTCGATCTTATATTCCTCGCCCTCGCGCGTGGTTTTGCCGACGCAGATCTCCGTTGGTATCTTCATCTTGACAGAGTCGGGATACGTGGGGAGAGCCACGCCGCTGATTTTTTCGAGATAGCTTTGCAACTCTTTCGCGGCGGTCTTTTCGGACTCGGTCGCGTCGTTGCCGTAGATGATGATGTAGTCGCTTTCGCCGCCGTCAATCAGCGTCAGCCAGTTTGTGACGACGGGGGTGAGGCGCGGCGTGCCGCCGTAGTTTACGGGAGGATTGCCGGTGTTGGTTATGCCCGCTACGGTCAGGGCCATCTGGACGACGGCTAAGAAGCCGGAGAGGGTGGCTTTGAGTTTAGTCATGATTGCACCGCCTTTTATCAAATTGAGAATTAAGAATTGAGAATTAAGAATTTTGGTGGCCGCTTCGCGGCATTACAATATTAGACTTCAGAGGTCTATTATTAACTCAATAAAACGTCGAAGATTTCCGCGCATTGTGTTGTGTCCTGTGCGGGCATGATTTGGCTTTCTGTCCGGCCCTCGCGGACGCACCGGATGAATTCAGCAAGCTCAAACTGGAAGCCGTTTTGATAGGGCGCCGTGAAATGTACAGGCTCCTGCCCGGTTTTGTGGAGAAAGCACTCCGCGCCGCCGATGAAAGAGGGCATACGGATATAGCCGCCGCTGCCCGAGACTAAAAGATCGGTGGGCTGGCCCCCGGCCAGGGTGCAGATAAGGCTTGCGGTAAAACCGCCGTAGTCGAGCAGGAGGTTAACGGTCATGTCGGAACCGGCCTGACCGCGGTGGAGCGTATGCAGCACGTTTTTGATGTCCTCGCCGAACAGGTATGTCGCGGTTTCGATGGCGTAGACCGCGATGTCAAAGACGACTCCGCCGCCAAGCGCGGGATTCACGAGGCGGTGGCTGTCAGGCACTTCGGCGCGGAAGCCCGCGACCATGGAGGCAAGCGTTATATCGCCGATCTCACCGTCGGATATCCACTTTTTCACGGTTTTCAAGGCGTCAAGGTGGCGTATCCACATGCCTTCGGCGAGGAGCAGCCCCTTTTCCTTTGCAATGGCGAACAGCTCAACCGCGTCGCTTTTACACGTGACCATGCTTTTTTCACAAAGCACGTGCTTGCCCTTTGACAGGCAGAGCTTTATATTGTCGTAGTGGAAATTATGGGTCGTGGAAATGTAAACGGCGTCGATTTTCGCGCTGCCGAGCATCTCCTCATAACTTCCGAAATGCAGCGGGACGCCGTTTGTTTCGGCGAACAGCCGCGCTCTTTCAGGGTCCTTCGAGCCGACGGCGGCAAGCTCTGCGCCGTCAGTCATGCGGACAGCCTCACAGAACTTTGACGCGATTTTCCCCGCGCCGATGATGGCGAAACGCATTTTGATTACCCCCGGCTTGTTCGTTATATGGGCATCGCATTACAAAGGCGGTTCTACTCTTTCATATTGCGCATCATCTCCGCATTCCCCGACCGCGCGAAAAACGATACGGTCTGAGACACACGCTGGACTGGATTCGGATCCCATTCACGCTCGGAGGCATACGGGACAAGGCTGTCAAGCGCCGGAATTACTTTTTTCAGGCGCGAGCGGAAGTCCTTATAGTCGCGGGAGCCCTCCGTTGACCAGACGCGTTCGGCCACGGCGATGAAGCGCGGATAGCATTGATAGCCCATGCGCTCGAAATCGCGGACATGCTCCGTCCAGATCGGCGTGTCTATTCCGATGACGTTTTCGGCGCCGACGGGGGTCAGCCCGTCTATAAGGGGATCGAAAAGATATACCTTTTTAAGCGGCGTCATGCCGTAGGGATAGTCCATATAATGGTGGTAAAAGTCGGACACGATGAGCGCGTGCCCGGTGTTGGCGCGGTCAGCCGACAGCGTGCCCTTCTCCATCCACATCTGAGATATGATATCGCCGTCCAGGTTGCCGCCGCGCAGGCTCTCGTTCCACGCAACGGAGATTTTACCTTTTTCGCGCAGATATCCGGCGACCTGGTTCATGAGCCAGCCCTGAAGCTCCTCCTCGTTTTTTAGTCCGAGGGACGCTATTTTGGCCTGACAGTCGGGACAGTCTCTCCAGCGGTTTTTCGGCACCTCGTCGCCGCCGATATGGATGTACGGTCCGTCGAAGATGTCACAGAAGCCGTCAAAGATCTTGAAAAGCACAGGCAGCGTATCGCTGTTCCCGGCGCAGAGGATGTCCTTAAAAATGCCGCCGGTGGCCTTAAGCTCGACCGGCCTTTGGCCGCAGGCAAGCTCCGGGTACACGTGAAGCAGCGCGGAAACATGCCCCGGCAGGTCAAACTCGGGAACAACCTCGATGAAGCGTTCGCGGCAGTAGCTCACAATCTCCCGCATTTCATCGGCGGAGTAGCAACCGCCGTATGACGTGGGGTCGTACACCCTGCCGAAATTC
The DNA here is from genome assembly GCA_009779495.1 of Oscillospiraceae bacterium. Classification (GTDB taxonomy): domain Bacteria; phylum Bacillota; class Clostridia; order Oscillospirales; family Acutalibacteraceae; genus UBA1425. The sequence goes on from WRED01000004.1 coordinate 57,616, forward strand.
GAATGCGTCCGCACGGAACCCTTTTCGCGCAGCTCGGGCAGCCCGGGTAAGTCGGCGCGCCAGCCCTGATCGTTTGTCAGGTGCCAGTGGAATATGTTGAATTTGAACATCGCGGCCGCGTCGATCATCCTTTTCAGCTCCGAAACGGAAAAGAAGTGCCGCGCGCAGTCGATCATGAAAGCGCGGTAGGGGAAGCGCGGTTTGTCTAAGAGAGTCAAAAACGGAAGCGCCGTGCCGAACTGGCGGCGCAGCTGCCTGAGTGTTTGCGACGCGTAGAAGTAACCCGCGTCACTTGAGCAGGCGGCCGTTACGCCGTCGCCGCTTACGGACAGGAGATAGCCCTCGCGCGGCAGAGAGGGGTCATGCTTTTTTACGGCGGGGGCCTGCAAGGGATAGGTGAGGAATCCGCCGGGCATCCTTACGTGAAAGGGCTTCGGGATTATGTTCAGAGTCGTGTTCAGCATGGCATTTAATCTTCCTTTCTTGATATAAATTCCTTATGTAAGCGGTTTAATCGTGAACGCGTATTTGTATTTGCCGGGGCGCAATTTATACTGCGGGCGCAGCGCCGATATGCCCGGCAGGTCGCCGCCGACGCCGCGCGTGAAGCCGTCAATATTCAGGGTGAGATAATCGTCGGGCGTAAGCTCATCAATGTGCCAGGCCGCATCAAGCTTCTCCTGGGAATAGCGTGACAGGCTGAAATTGATGATATCTTCAGCCTCGACGATAAGGCCGCGCCCCTTGCCGTCCGTGATCTCGAGGCGGCGGACGTCCGTGCGGTTTCCGTTTTCCTGCGGGCGCATATAGAGGTGTTCAAGCTCCTCAGCCGCCGCGCTGTGCGTAGCGAGCTTCTGGCCTGTTTTGCGGTCTGTGTAGGACTCATGCGGCCCGCGCCCGTACCAGGTTACGTTGCTGAGAGCGGCGTCAACGCTCATCCTCGCGCCGACCTTCAGCATGGGCAGCAACAGCCCGCGCGCCTGATGGCTTACGGTCACGGCGCCGCCGGGACTGATGTCAAATACCGTTTTAACGCCGCTCACGAAGCTGGAACGCCACTTCACCGCGACGGTTACGTTTTCGCCGTTTTGCTCCGCTTTCACCGAGGAGGGCCTGATTTTCGCGCTGGCGCGTTTCCATCGGTACAGCAGGTTGAAAGCCCTGAACGCAAGGGCGAAGTTGAAGAAGTTTATGTCGTTGTCCGTAAGCGCGCGGAAGAAGTTCGGGCGGTAGGTCATGGGGCCTGACAGCAGCTCGCCGCCGCCTAAGTCAAGGGAGGTCAGCCTGCCCTTGTCAAAGACGAGCTTCGTTTCGGCGGCGTTTACGGTTATCGTCTTGCCGTCCCGGACGTATCCGGCGCTTCCCGGCGCGGTCTCGGCCGGCTTCGGTTTATTGCTCAGGATGAACTGCGCGAAGCTTATCTCGTCCTCCGGCTTGTGCCAGACGCCCTGGCTGTTGTACCTGAAGGACAGCGTCAGCAAAGCCTCGCTGGGGCCGAAATCGCCGGCCATCACAGGCAGCGTGATGATCCGCGAAGAATCCGGCGCAATATCGGGCGCGCATATGCGTCCCTCGTCGACCGTTTTGCCGTCGAGGGACGTCGACCAAACGATATCCATGTAGCTCAGCGGGAGGAAGCAGTTTTTGTTGACGATCTCCACGACGCCGTTTTTGCAGTCAACATCACGGGCGCCGATGTTGGAGTAGCACTGCTTGACTTCAAAGTAGGCGGGGTGCGGCGTCCTGTTAGAAGCGATGATGCCGTTGGCGCAGAAGAAGTAGCTGGACTCGTCCTCATCAAAGTCGCCGCCGTAGAGCCAGCGCTCCTGCCCGTCTTTATATACTCTTATGGACTGATCTACATAGTCCCATATGAAGCCGCCGCACATGTGGTCATATTTCTCAAAGTCGTCAACATATTCCTTGAAGTTGCCCAGGCTGTTTTCCATGCTGTGGGCGTATTCGCAGTAGACGACGGGCTTTGTGAGATAAGCCTCTGCCGGGACGGGCTTATTGTCGGCGGCAAGGGCGTTGGCGATGTTGTCGAACAAGGAGGCTTTGATGGCTTCTTTCGCGCGGAATTTTTCGATGAAGCGCTCGGTCGGGTACATGCGGCTGATGAAGTCTGTGACGCTCAGATCGAAAGCGCCCTCGTAGTGGATGGGCAGATTGCTGCCAAGAGCGCGTATTTCCTTGTACATATACTTAAAGTTGCGCCCGTCGCCGGACTCGTTGCCGAGCGACCAGAAGCAGACGCAGGCGTGGCTCCTGTCGCGCAGAACCATACGTCGTACACGGTCAACGACCGCGCCGCGCCACATCGGATCGTCGCCGGGCACGTTTTTGCGGCGGACGCCGTGTGTCTCAAGATCGCATTCGTCCATGACGTAAAAGCCAAGCTCGTCGCACATCTCGTAGAAAAACGGATCGTTGGGGTAGTGGCTTGTGCGGATAGCATTGATGTTGGCCTGTTTCATGAGGTGGAAGTCCTGGTAATATCTCTCGCGCGGGACGGCCCAGCCGTTGTCGGGGTCATAGTCATGGCGGTTTACGCCCTTGAGGATAACCCTTTTGCCGTTGATGTACAGCACGCCGCCGTTTATCTCAACGCGTTTGAAGCCGACGCGTATGCGCTTTTTCGTGATGAAGCCCTCGTCGGAGGACAGCTCGACGGTCAGGTCATAGAGGTTAGGTTCTTCCGCGGACCATTTCCACACGGACCTGACGGTGTGCGTTACGTTCAGCATGATTTCGCCGAAAGAGTCAAAGCTCTGCGCGCCGATCTGCTCATCGTCCAGAAACACGCGGCAGACCGTACTGTGGCGGACAGGCTTTTCATTCATGATCCTGATCCGCAGATTGAGCAGGCCGTCGGTCATATTGTCCGCCAAAGTGGCGTTCGCGTTTATGTCGTCTATGCGCAGCAGCGGCTCGGAATAAAGATACACCTCGCGGTAGATGCCGGAAAAGAACCACATGTCCTGATCCTCGAGATAGGCCGCGTCACTGTACCGCAGAACGCGCGCGGTGAGCTGGTTTTCGCCCGGGCACAAAAGATTGGTGAGGTCAAACTCGGCGGGCGTCATGGAGCCCTTTGAAAAGCCGACATAAGCGCCGTTTAAGTAGACATACAGAGCAGACTTGGCCGCGCCGAAATGCAGGATGACTTTCCGGCCGTCCCAATCGTCGGGCACCGTAAACGTACGGCGGTAGACGCCGGTTTCGTTGAGCTTATGACTGATCCATGGGATCTTTGACTTTTTGGAGGAAACGGGCTTTTTGGGGATGGAATGGGAGAGATATATGGGCTTGCCGTAGCCTTTGAGCTGCCAGACGGAGGGCACGTCAATATCGTCCCAGCCTGAGTCGTCAAGCTCATGATGGAAGAAGTCAGGCGGGACAAGGTCGACATTCTGCTGCCAGTAAAATTTCCATGTGCCGTTCAGCGATAATTTGTAGGGCGACGCGTCAAAGCAAAAGCCGTCATTTTCGCCGAAAGGCAACGCGAGATTGTGCCCGTCGAGCTTGTTTTCGGCAAAGATTTCAGGGTTTTCCCAGCGGTGAAGCTTCTTCATCCGTGTACCTCTCTTTTAAAAACAGAAAATAAACGATAATCATCAAACAGTATACCATTAAATAATGATAAAAGCAATATTTTTTACGCGGCAAAGAAATGTTTTTCAAAAAGATATTGCAACAACAACCGCTTTCTGCTATTCTCTATAAGGATACCTTTTTAAGACTATAAAAAAGGAGAAAATCTATGAAAGAACCTTACGTGTTAACAGCGCGCCCCTGCCGTTTTTGCGGCATCTACGGCGCGGGAGACCCGCAAATTCCTGCCGAGCTGTACTCGGGACAGTCTGAGGCGCCCGACCTGAGCGGCTTTCCGCTGCCGCTGCCGTCAAAAAAGAGCGACTACACCTGCTCCGCCGTGACGGACGACGGCGTAATGTGGTACGGCGCGTCCACGGGACTGACGCGGTACGACCCGGCGGCTGACCGCGGCGACGACCTGATCATGTACTTTTCCGCTGACCGTGATCTGCCCGACAACAACGTCAGGGCGCTGCTGGCGAAAGACGGCGGGCTTTGGGCGCTGACGGAGACAGGCGCGGCGTTCATCGAGATGAAAATGATCGGCGCGGAGGAAAAGGCGCTGATGCTGCTGGAGGAGACGCTGAAGTACGTTGACCGCCACGGCATGGTCAGCCAGAAGCATCTTGAGATCCCGGGCGACGTGGCAAGCGCGGTGAAGTACGGCCACTCCGACAATGACGGCGGCTTCACGGCCGAGTTCTGCATCGGTGAGATGTACCGCTACGCCGTGTATAAGCGCGAGAAAGGCACGGATCACCCGGATACACTGGCGGCGAAAAAGGTCGCTGCGCGCGCGCTGGAAGCGTGCCTGCTGCTGTTTCACATCTCAGGGCGGGGCGACGGCTTTTTAGCGAGAAGCTATCTGTGCCCCGGTGAGCCGGTGCCGGACGACGGGTTGTTCTTCCGCAAAGAGGGCGGCAAGGCCACCTGCATTGAAACGAGGCAATCCAAAAGAGTGGGTATCGCCGGGAAGGTCATAGATGCGTCCGCGCCTGTACCGGATCGTTTGGCAAAGCTATACCGCGACGCGGGCTACTCGGATGACGGCATCGTCTACAAGGGCGACACGAGCAGCGATGAAACCACGTTACATATCATGAACATGATTGTCTCCCACGACATAATCGGTGAGGACGACCCGGAGTTGGACGAGCTGATCAAGATTTCCCTGCGCGGGCTGATGAATCACATCCTTGACCACGGCTATGAGCTGCATGACTGCACGGGCAAACCGACGACGTGGGCGAAGTGGAGCGGGCAGTACTTCGTCTCGGAGGTGGGCTACGTGGACGCGTGCCTGAACGCCGCCGAGATACTGATGTACCTGAAAGCGGCGATGCACATCACGGGCGAACAGGGCCGGTGGCGGGAGGAGTACGACAAGCTGATCGCCATGGGCTACGCCGACCTGACAGAGAAGCACTTTGACCGTCAGCATCAGGCGGGGCTGTCCCTGTGCGTCGAGCCGGTGGAGGATATCATGTTCGGCGACCACGCGCTTGCGACAAAGGCGTACTTCGGGCTGTGTATGCTTGAAAAGGACGAAGGGCTGCTTAAAAAGTACCGAAACGGCTACAAGTCGTGGCGCACGACGATCAGGCGCGAGTACAATCCCGGCTACGACCTGCCGTTCAAGCTGGCCTGCCCGGACGAGGAGATCGACATGGAGATGATGGCCACGTGGCTGTACCGCACGAACGTGTCGCGGCTCGCGTCGGGCGTCAGCTTTATGGGGCGGCACGACACGCCGGTCCAGAAGCAGCGCGCCGGAAAGCTCGAAAGCTCATGGATGCCGCCCTCTGACGAACGGTTCATCTCGAAGTATGACCGTGACCCGGTGGAGTACAGGAATGTCGATTCAGGCGGTATGACCTGTGTTGAGAGCTGTTATGTTTATACGCACGCATATTGGATGGGACGGTATTACGGGTTTTTCAACTGAGGAATCGGGGAGTGGGAGTCAGTGGGCAGAAAGCTGTTTTGTGAAATATCGCCGTTTACTTACTCTTTGTCCGTAAAGAAAGAGCGTTTGAAGCGGCACGCAAGAGATTTGTTTGCCGTCGGGGTAAGCTTCGCGAGATCCAAAGGTGAGAAGCTGCCGGCCGTCATTTATCAGCACAACTCATTGATGCGCCGAAAGCTTGGCAATGTGGATATGGACTTGCAGGAGAACAAAGCCGTAAACCTCTCTCTGGCCGCGCCGAAAGTGAACGGGATTTTGATAAAACCGAATGAAACGTTTTCATTTTGGCGTTTGGCAGGGGAATGCACAGCGGCCAAAGGCTATCAGGAGGGCTTGACCATTTCATCGGGGAAAACAGGCAGGGGTATCGGCGGCGGGATGTGCCAATTCACCAATTTGCTGCACTGGATGGTTCTGCACAGCCCTCTTGACGTGGTTGAGAGGCATCACCATAACGGCGTGGATTTGTTCCCGGATTACGGCAGGCAGGTTCCCTTTGGTTTAGGAACGTCTATCATGTATAATTACCTGGATTACAGAGTGAAAAACAATACAGACAACACATTTCAGTTTATTACCTATACGACTTCAACGCACCTTTGCGGTGAATTAAGGGCCTTTCACCCGATTGAACACAGCTATCATATAACCGAGGAGGATAAGTGCTTCACGCGAATCGGAGAACAGTATTACAGGCGCAACCGTGTTTACAGGAGTAAAATTGATAAAAGAACAGGGGAAACAATTGAAAAAGCGCTGATAGCCGAATCAAACGCAAAGGTAATGTACGGCAGCGAATTTATACAAAAGGATTTGCTGTGCACCGATCAGAATTGACACAGGAAATTTATATTATTTACAAGGGGGGATTTTAAACGATGAAAAAAGTGCCTGACGCAATGATTGTCAAAATTCCTGACTTCAGGGCGGTAACATCGGGGCTTGTACCGTGGGATGAGGTTTTCGGGGCGTTCGGTCAATGGCAGGAAGCGCACATGCATTTGTTCAAAGGCGTTATTTTTGATTCTCCTGACTTTTTAACGGGAAAAGATGACAAAGGGGAATGGTTTTGGGGAATTAAAGACGAGGTAACGCAAGCTGATGTAGCGCCGTATGAGATCACCGAATTTCAAGGCGGGCTATATGCCGTTGCGGTCAGCATAGACGGCGATGGCAAAAGCCACAACAAAGTAAGGGCAAAGGTTGAAAAATGGCTTAAAACCACAAACTTTACAGAGGACAAGAGCCGCGTGAAGATGGGGCACATGATTTACGTGGACGATGAAATCCAAAAGGGGCTTGGCTATCACCAGATGAATTTGTATGTGCCTGTTAAACTAAAAGGCAAATCGTAAGAACCGACTCTGTCCTCACGCTTTAAAGCACAGTATAAATTTCTATAGTACATCTAAAAATTAAAAGGAGTTCGGCATATGGACAAATACACAAACAAAAGCATACACCTCATAGGCAACGCGCACCTCGATCCCATCTGGCTGTGGCGGTGGCAGGAGGGCTGCTCGGAGGTCATGCAGACTTTCCGCTCGGCGCTTGACCGCCTCAATGAGTACGACGACTTCGTGTTTACCTGCTCGTCCGCGTCGTATTACCGCTGGGTCGAGGAGATCGACCCGGATATGTTCAATGAAATCAGAACGCGGGTTAAGCAGGGAAGATGGGTTCCCGTCAACGGCTGGTGGGTCCAGCCGGACTGCAACATCCCGTCGGGCGAGAGCTTCGCGCGGCAGGCGCTTTACAGCCAGCTTTACTACCATGAAAAATTCGGGCGGATATGCGAAACGGGCTACAACGTGGACTCGTTCGGCCACAACTGGAATTTGCCGCAGCTTTTGACAAAGGGCGGAATGCGCACCTACGTGATGATGCGCCCGGATACGTCGGAGAACCCGGACATGCCGCAGGATCTGTTCTGGTGGGACGGGCCTGACGGCACGCGCATGCTTACGTACCGCATTCAGCGGTCGTATGCGCGGACGGGGACACACGCCATCGACGAGGAGGTCAAATATCTCGACGGGCGCGCCGACGAAAAGAACCACGGCATGATGCTGTTTTACGGCGTGGGCAACCACGGCGGCGGTCCCACGCGCGGCGATATCGAGCACATTATATCGAAGATGGACGGGGGATTTCAGCAGCTGAAATTTTCCTCGCCGGACGATTATTTTGACGAGATGTGCGCCGCGAGATTTGACATACCCGCGTGGAGCGAGGATTTGCAGCACCATGCCAGCGGCTGTTATTCCGCGACGTCCATGGTCAAGCAGCTCAACCGCAAGGCCGAAAATTGGCTCCAGGCGGCTGAAAAGTGGAACACCCTGGCGGTGAAGCGGGACGGCTTGGCGGCGGCGACGGAGGAGCTTGCGAAAGCGTGGAAGGACGTCTGCTTCAACCAGTTCCACGACATACTCTGCGGCTGCTCCATCATGGAGGCCTACGAGGACGTGCGCGACTCCATGGGCCATGCCATGACCATAGCGGCCCGCGCGGAGAACAACGCGCTGATCAAGCTGGCCGGAAAGGTGGACACGTGGGTCGACGGCGTGTCCGACCCGGTGGCGTTAGTGCGGCACGGCCGGAATCATCAGGATTTCCCCCGGCCGGTTATCGTGTTCAACCCGCTTTCTTTCCCGGTGAACGTGCCTGTGCGCGCGAGCCAGCCCTCGCAAAGGGTTACGTCCCACGACGGTACGGAGGCGGCGTTCCAGAACGTGCGCTCGTCGCGCTCGAACGATACGCACCTCGACACGCTTTTCATGGCAAAGGTTCCGGCCATGGGTTACGCGACGTATTGGCTTGAATTCCGGGAGTGGGATGACTTTGAGAACGAAGCCGTGTCTGACGTGAAAGCTGACGGCCTGACCATAGAAAACGAGCACATGAGAGTCGTCTTTGATGAACAGGCGGGCGGTATTAAGAGCCTGATCGGCAAGGCCGACGGCTATGATTACGCGCAGGGCAAAATCCTCGCGGTTCCGACGGTGATCGACGACCATAAGACGGACACCTGGGCGCATAAGATATTCAAGTTCCACGACATCAAGGGCGCGATGAAGCTGGAGAGCATCGAGCTTATCGAAAGCGGCCCGGCAAGAGCGCTCGTGCGTACAAAGCATGTTTTTAACGAGTCATGCTTGATCCAGGAGTTCATACTGGCGTCCGGGCAGAAAACCCTGCGCGTCAAGTGCAAGGCCATCTGGCAGGAGCGGTTTACGCTGCTTAAAATGCCGTTTGCACTTGGGGGCGGCGATCCGGTCTCGACCTACGAGATTCCGGGCGCGTATATAAAGCGCCCCTGTGACGGCGACGAGGAGCCGGCGCAGGCGTGGGCCGACCTGACCGTAACCGCGGCAGACGGCACGCGCAGGGGACTGTCCTTGCTCAACGACTCCAAGTACAGCTACGACTGCCCGGTTACGGGCGACGGGGAGACGACGCTGCGGATAACCCTGCTGCGCAATGTGATTTTTGCGGATCACTACTCTTTCAGGCCGCCCGCGAATTTTAATTTCACCGACGAGGGGCTTCAGCGGTTCGAGTACGGAATCCGTGTGCACACGGGTGAGGCGGAGGACAGCGGCGTGATGTACGACGCGGCGATGTTCAACGGCCGTCCCGTGGCGTTGGCGGAGGGCTACCACAAGGGGAGCGAGCCGCAGTCGGGGAGCTTCCTAACCGTGACGAAGCCGAACATTCTAGTGACGGCTTTCAAGCTGTGTGAGGACGGCTCGGGCGATACGATAATTCGCGCCTACGAATGCGAGGGCAAAAACACGCCGCGCGTCGGGTTTGTGTGCAACCTCATAGAGGCGGGGTTCTGGGCGGACTTCGGCAAGCACGAGGTCAAGACGTTCAGGATCGACAAGGACGGGTTTGTGAAGGAGACGGACTTCCTTGAGGGAGTTGTTGAGGAGTAGTACAAGCCGTAGAAAAAATGAGGACTTTGTGAATTTTTTTGAATGGGGCTTGTAATATTCTCGAAAATAGTATAAAATAAGTTGGTTATGTTTTAATACTTATGTAAAGGATGATCAAGTTGGCAAAAAATGAAAAAAGCAAGGCTGAGATCTACCGCGAGGAGCGCAAGGCCAGAATCGCCAAGGCGGCCAAGAAAAACTCCAAAAAAACCGCCAAGAACTCCCAGATAAAAAAGGTTGTCGGCAAGGCTGTTTTTGCGGTGATCTGCGCCGCCGCCGTTTTGCTTATCAGCTTCAAATTCTTAGGCGACTTCGGCGTGATCGCCAGGGCGCAGACCGCGCTTTCTGTAGGCGAGTACAAAATCAGCGTCGCGGAATATTCCTACATGTATTATAAGCAGTACGAAAGACTGGTCAACCAGACGTATCAGTATATGCAGCAGTACGGCTACAACGTCTTTGGCTTTGACTACTCTAAGTCACCCGAGGAGCAGGACAGCCCGTATAAGGACGAGGACGAGAAGCCCATCAAGTGGTCCGATCAGCTGACAAAACAGACCACGAGCTATTTCAACGAATTTTATGTGCTGTACGACAGCGCCGTCAAGGCGGGCGTTGAGATGGATGCCGACGATGCCGCCGCCATTGATGAGCAGCTTCAGGTGCTGCGGGATCAGGCCTCCGGCAAGGACAGCGACGGGCAGGCCCCTTCCATGACGCTGAACTCTTATCTTCGCGTCCAGTACGGCGGCGGAATTAATGAGCGGCTTTTCAGAAAGATGCTGGAGAGGGAGCTTGTCACGCAGAAATACAGCGAACAGAAGCAAACGGAGATCGAGGATAAATACCCCGACGAGGTTCTTGACGAGGAGTACAAGGAAAATCCCGGCGATCACGACGCGGTCGATCTGCGCATATACGGCTTCAGTATAGAGACGCTGACGGCGGAAGAGGACGAGACGGATGAGCAGCTTGCCGCGCGGCAAAAGGCGGCGGACGCCGAGCTGAAAGCCAAGGCCGACGCTTTTATTGAGGCCGCGACGGACGAGGCCGCTTTCATGGCTAAGGCCGCCGAGCAGTACGCCATTGAGAAAGAGGCCGAAAAGGCCAAGGCCGATGAAGCTGACCACGACCATGACGGCGACGGAGTTCCCGATCACGAAGCGGACGCGCATGTTGACGCGGAGGCGGCGGAGGACGAATTCGACGCCGATGCCGCGACGAAGGCATTCTACCGCACAAAATCCAGTCTGACCAGCAATATTTCCGAGGACATCGCGGCGTGGGCTTTCGACAGCGCGCGCAAGGCCGGCGACAAGAGTGTGTTCGAGACAGAAAGCGCCTATCTTGTTGTCTACCTGGCAAAGAAGCAGTATCCCGTGCCGACGGTTGCGGTCCGCCACATCCTGTTTATGACGGTCGATCATGAAACCGGCGAGCCGCTTTCCGACGAGCAGATCGCCGTCCAAAAGCAGAAGAGCGAGGACATCTATGAGGAGTGGAAAGCCGGAGCCAAGACCGAGGATTCATTTGCCGAGCTTGCCAACCTGAACAGCGAGGACGGTGGATCCAGCGCCACAGGCGGACTCTATGAGGGGGTCGCGCCCGGCGATATGGTGGGTGAGTTTAACGACTGGATATTTGACGCAAAGCGCAAGGCCGGCGACTCGGACATCATTGAAAGCGACTACGGCTATCACATTATGTATTTCGTCGGCAACCCGAGCTTCAAGTACCGCACCGATCTTCGAACCAGCCATACGCAGGATGACTATTCGGCCTGGCTTGAAGAAGAAATGGGCAAAGACGAATACAAGCTGACCGAAAACGCCGCTAACCTGGACAGGGCGTACAAGAAAGCGTATGTTTTAGTCAACTCGCTTGTGAGAAGGATCCAAGGCTAGATTCTAGACAGTAGACGTTAGATGAGGTTAGGGTAAGTTTTGCGCTTACCCTAACCTCGTTTGTTTTTTTGACTTTATACGTTCTTCGATTTTCGTTTGCCTGTTTTGAGCTTGCCCTTTATTTCCGGCACGGGTTCGGCAGAATTTTTCGGGATGTGGGTTTTGCGGTTGCTTTCCGTGCCGTGGGGCTGCTTCGGGTCGGGACGCCGCATTCCTGCTTTTGCCAAGGGGGGAAACCTCCTCTAGATTTTAGACTGTAGATTGCAGACATTAGACGAGGTTAGGGTAAGTTTTGTGCTTATCCTAACCTCGTATGTAATACTCCTTAAAATCATAGCAAAAAATTGTGCAAAATCCATGGGTCAAAGCTTTTACTTATTTTTTGTTGATTTTATAGTCGTTAAGGTGTATATTATATTGTTTCCTGGTGTCGGAAAAATATTCGCCGTGTTTTATAGTTACTTGAAAAGCTTCCGGTTCGCAAACTCCTCTGCGAACCAAACCTCCGAAATCTCAAATTCTTTGCCGTTCAGGTACGCAAGCGCCCCCGCGCCGGACGTGAAGTCAAACGCCAGCTTGTATGAGCACAGGAACTGCTTTTTGTAGCCGAGAGCCTTGTTCAGCGCGTTTTTGCCGTATTTTCCGTCGCCCAAAAGGGGGTGCCCTATACAGGCGAGGTGCGCGCGTATCTGATGCGTGCGCCCCGTCAGCAGCTCGACCTCCAGCAGGCTCAGGCCGCCGAAAGAGTCCAGCACGCGGTATCTTGTGCGAATCTCTTTCGATCCGTCACGCGCCGCCGGATAGACGAACACCTTGTTCTTGTTTTCATCCTTGAAAAGCCAGCCCGTAAGCGTCGCGGCGGGTTTTTCCGGCGTACCGTGGATGACGCACAGATACAGCTTGCGCAGCTCGCGGGACTTCATCTTTTCGTTGAGGATGCGCAGGGACTCGGCGTTTTTCGCGGCGACGACGATGCCGCAGGTGTTGCGGTCAATGCGGTTGACGAGCGACGGCGCGAAAGACTGCTCGCCGCCGGGGTCGAACTCGCCCTTTTCAAAGAGGTAACGCTTGACGCGCGTGATGAGCGTGTCGCGGTACTCCGTATCGTCGGGATGGGACAGCAGGCCGGCTTTTTTATTCAGAAGCAGGATGTTTTCGTCCTCATAGACAATGTCGAGCTTCCCTGACGCGGACATAAAGTCATAGCGCGTATCGGGTTTTATGAAAAACTCGTCGCCGATATACAGCTCAAGCATGTCGCTCTCACGGAGCCGCGTACTGATTTCGGCGCGTTTGCCGTTGAGCTTTATGCGCTTTAAGCGAATGTATTTGTACATAAGCGCCGGCGGCAGCGCGGGCAGGCTTTTTTGCAGGAATTTGTCGAGGCGCTGGCCGGAGTCGTTTTTGCCGATGAGGAGGGTTTTCAAGATGGGTTAGACTCCTTCGTTCTGATCTTAATATTCTGCAGCCAGTGGAACGGTATCGTGAACGGCTTCAATGAAAAGACCACCGTAACCGCCAGGGCGATCAGGCAGAGCAGCGCGATACCGCCCGGCGAGTCGAACAGCAGGTACCACTTGTACTGGCGGTTTGCCAGATATAGAAATACATGTAAAACATATACGGAGAGCGTTTCCTGACCCAGCTGCGTAAAAATTGCCTTGCCGTGCGGGACAAGCGCCAAAAACGAAACGATCATTGCCGCCGCGATGACGTAAAAACACAGCCGGGCCGTCCATTCGGTGTATGGCGGGAACATGGCGAGGGCCTTGATCTTTGAATAGGGCGTGTTGCAGGTCATGAGCGTGTCGATGACCGTTTTGGGCCAAATCAGGCTGACAGCGGCCACGGCGGCGAAAACGCCCGCGCCGGCTACGCGGAATTTCCGATTGCGCAGTTTATCAATGTGCTCCTGCGTGACGTAGTAGCCCGCCATGAAAAACGGCAGGTGCACGAACAGGCGGGAAAGCGAGAGCAACTGGGCGGCGCCGTTTTCATAGCCGATGAGAAGGCCGGCCAAAACGCCCGTGACCATGACGTGCCCCGGCTTGAAGTAGTCGAGAACCGGCAGCATGACATACCACAGGATCAGGCACTGCAAAAACCACAGTGCGGGGCGCGCATTCAGCAGGCTTGGGACGGCGTTCGCGCCGAGGACATACTTCTGGAACACGAAGAAGCAGGTCTGCCCGGCAAGATACAGGATGACATAGGTCGCGACGCGCTGGACCTTGATTTCCCGCGACTTTGAAATGTACCGCTTGGCGAAGAAGCCCGAAATGAAGATCAGCGCGGGCATATGGAAATAGTTGATCACCGCCCAAAGCACGGAGATGAACGTGTTGCTCCGCAGCGACGACGTCGAGTGCGCCAGAACCACCAAAAAAATCAGGATGAATTTCGCGTTATCAAAGTAATACAGGCGGCCTTTGCTGTCGGATATGGAATTTTTGTCGTAAAGTAAACTACCGGTTTTGCGTAGCTTTTCTATGTTTCTCTACCTCTTTTTCTGTTTTTCTAATTATTCATACCGTGGATGACCGAAAGTAGGTCAATCAATCAGAATTGCCCACCCTGCGGAAAAACTTAACATAGGTGTCCGCCCACTTTGACACCGCGAACGTGTTATACTTAGGCGGCAGCATGGCGCATATGGCGGCGGCGGCCGCTACCTGTGAGCCTACCTTGATGATTTTTGTCAGAAGTATTTTGTCCGTGCAGACGGCTTTCGCGCGCTCGACAAAGTCACCAAAGGTCATTTTCAGCATGGAACCGATATTTGTGACGCCGGTACCCAGGGAGGAAAACTCCTTGACGGTGAGGATGCCATTGTCGAAGATGAAGTCAAGCTCCGGGCCGTTAAGCTTCAAAAGGAACAGCTTGAGGCAGGCCATCGCCGCGTAGCCCGAGCCAAGCGCCCGGTAATATTCAAGCTGGTAAGGCCAAAGCGTTTCGGCGGTGTAAGCGCCGTTTTTATCGTCCGTTATCGCTTTGACAAGCATATGTGACGCTTTCAGGGAGTTCGCTATGCCGGAGCCGATGATCGGCACGGTCATGAACGCGCTGTCGCCGATGGCGGCGTAACCGTCCGCGACCAGGACGGACAGGGGCTGGCGCACGGGTATATTCACGAACTCGCCGCCGCGCATCACCTCTGTGCCCAAATGCGGGTTGTGCCTGCGGAGAGCCTCAAGCGCGTTTTCAACCTCGATCATGCCGAACGGCTCGAAGCGTCCGATGAGCACGTCCACGAACTCACCCTCCGTGGCGAGCCAGGCGATGCGCCGCTCGCCCTCGTGCAGGATGGAGACCTGATAAAGGCGCTCCGGGCAAAAATCGCCGACGCGGTTATAAAACGCGCGGTAGACGAAGAACTGTTCATTTTTCCCAACGCTGTGTTCAACGCCGCACATCTTCGGCAACCCCTGGCGGATGGGCGAGTTCAGCCCCGCCGCGTCGATCACAAGATCGGCCAAATAGCCGCCTCTGTTTGTTTCAACGCCCGCGACGCGATTGCCCAGCATGACAGGCGCGATTATCCTGCGGCCGAATTTGAGCTTGACGCCGCACTTTTCGGCATGATCGATCAGGTGCGCGTAGATGTCGGAGCGCTCCATTTTGATCTCGCGCTCGTCGTCTGAAATCTCCTGCGTCACGGGCGTCCGGCGCGACGGGCTGTAAAACGTCATGTTCTCCTTTAAGGTATATTTGTCGCTTTGAGGGTAGGGGATGATGGCGGCGCTGAGCGAACGGGGGTCGAAGATATCCGTCCAGTCATAGCCTAGTTTGTCCCGTTTTCCCCTCTCGATCACGGTGACGTCATAGCCCTTTTTCGCGAGCTGCGCCGCCGCCGCCAAACCGCCGTGCCCCGCACCCGCGACGATGATTGTTTTACCCATAGTTCTGCACCCTTTCTTTTTTTCGGAATTCATACTATCCCGCGACTAAAACCGTTGCATCTTTGCGGCTGATTTTTCACCACGCCGTGTTGTCCTCCTCGACTTGCGTCAGCAAGCCTTCGTCGTCCGCCTTGCGTGGCAAAAAATCATCTCACAAATCTTGCAACGCTTTTAGCCGCGGAATAGTATCAGGCAGCTGTGCCAGTATGATGGCGAAGAACATGACGGCGCAGCCCCCAAGCTCCCTGTATGACATCGACTGACTTAAAAACAGCCAGCCGGAAAAGACCGAAAAGACCGATTCCAGGCACATCAGCATGGAAGCGATGGCCGGTTCCGTATGCTTTTGCCCGACGATTTGCAGCGTGAACGCTATGCCGCTGCTGACGATCCCGGCGTAGACGATGTGGGGCAGGGCGCCGATGATCGGGGACAGCTCCGGCTTCGGCGACCCGAACAGGAACATGCAGGCGATGGACAAAATTCCCGCCACGAAAAATTGCGCGCACGAAAGCTTTACGCAGTCAACCGTTTTTGAAAAACGGTCTACGCACAGGATGTGCACGGCGAAGCCTATGGCGCAGCCCAGCGAGAGCAGGTCGCCGCGATTCAGGGCTAACGACCCGCTCACGCACAGTAAATACATGCCGAAGCCCGCGATAAAAACGCTGACCCAGACGATGGGCGGCGCTTTCTTTTTGACGAACATTCCCAGTAAAGGGACGAAAATCATGTACAGCGCGGTGATGAAGCCGATTTTGCCCACGGTGCTGTAGATGAAAGCGTACTGCTGGAGGCTGCTTGCGCAGAACAGCGCGAGCCCGCAGAAAAGGCCGCCTCTGAAAAGCTGCTTATGGTCGTCCTGATACGGCTTGCCCGCGCGCTTTTTAACGGCGTTTCCGACGGCCACGACGGGCAGCAGCGCCAAACAGCCCAGCATATTGCGCATACCGTTGAAGGTGAAAGCGCTGATGGGATAATCCATGCCCATGCTCTGCGCGACGAAGGTTGTGCCCCAGATCATCGCGGCGAGGAGGAGCAGGAGATTGCCGCGCAGTTTTTTTGTGTTGATGTTTATATATATCACCGTCTACGTTAAGATTACAGCAACCCAAAAGTGAGCAAGCTGATGAGCGCTCTCATGATGCTTTTTATAAAGTTGTTCAGCCATTGGGTGAGCCAATTATTTGAGCAGGGAGTGGGCGTCGGATCGGCGCCGGGGTCAGGGTCAGATGTGTATACCATGCTCTTGAACACGGGATAGCCGCCGTCGTCGGGCATTGCCCAGACGTTGTCGAAGTCAAAGCCGACGAAAGACGACTGCTCACGCATTTCCTCATCGGTGAGGGGACTCGCGTCAAAACTATCGTATTGACCTCCGAAAGCCTTTACTCCGTTGGAGGAGAGATAGTAGCAATTCTCAAATTTGTCTGGGCTACTGAAAGAACCAGCGATTGCGCCAATGGATTTTTCGGGAATCGGGATCGGGGTAGCGGCGGAGAATGGATAAAGATGATCGATGTAATGACCAAGGCTATAAGAGCTTACAACTCCCGCGCTATAACAGTTGCTGATTATTATTTCGTCGAAATCCTCCGAGTACGAAATTGATCCTACAATTCCGCCCGCTCCTTGTATTCCTCCTATTATTCCATCAGGAGAATTAATGGTAGTCCCATACCCTTCAATTGCACCTGTATTGTAGCAATTGAAGATACGTGTGTTTTGAGCGTAGCCGACGATACCGCCAACCATAGCTGAATTGTAAAAATTATCAGAAAAAACGGATATAGCTCCGATATTGTAACAGTTGCTGATAAAGGAGTCCTTAGCTTTACCGACAATGCCGCCAGTCGTGGCAAATGTCAGCACAAAAGAATTTCCTGATAGCGCAACGCCACGAACATCCCCGGTATTATAGCAATTGAATATAAAAGAAGATTCGGCGACGCTCGCGACTGCTCCGTTTCCATCGTAGGCATCGGAATACGCGAGACTTGATACGGCACAGTTAACCATACCAAGGTTTAGTACAGACGCGTTTTGCAAGAGGGAAAACAGCGCAGAACTGGTAGCAAAGAATCCGAAAAGATTAGAGATGTTTTTTATCGCGTAGCCGTTGCCGTCGAACACGCCCGTAAACGGCGCTTTTAAGGTGCCGATCGAAACCCACGTTCCCCACTCCGATAAGTCAATGTCGTTCATGAGGATGTAACTGCCTGTTAAATCGTTGCGGACGTTGTCCAGGTCCTCGGGCATGTAGATGGGTGTGTAACCGTCAGGTACGGCGGTCTTATGCTCCACAAGGTTCAATGAAATCGCTGTTGATATTGCCGCCGTCAGCGGCCGATACAGGCGAGATCAAAAACACCCCGCCCATCAACGTCACTGCCAAAATGATTGACACGAATTTCTTAAACGAACTTTTCATCACAAAGACCTCCCTTACATATTTAACCGTCCGCCGCGCCTGATACAATCGTGTCATGAACGCGCGTCCGGTTGTTTTTCCATTGCGACAAAAAGCATCGTGACCATGAACAGATACGGCAGTGGGCAGAAAATCCCCGGATTGACAAGTGACATCATCTCAACTCCTGCCCAGGACAAAAACAGCGTGGCCGTGAAGAAGCTTTTGCGGGTGGCGAACACGGCGAGTCTGACGACCAACTGGAACAAAAAGCACACGGCGCCGACGATGCCGAAGCTGCCGATGATCTGAAACGGCGACGAATGGTACCAGCACAGCGCGAACTTGGCCGACTCGTGTATATCGCGGTTGCCGAAATAGGCGAGCCCGCGCCCGAAAACAGGGTTTGACTGAAAGTCCCCGATTGCCCGCGTGAGCAGGCCGAGGCGTATCTCATTTTCCTTGAAGGAGAAAATGCGGCGCACGGTTTTGTCGAAGAGCACGAACGAGTTCCCAATGGATACTGCCGCCGCCACTAAAAGAGCCGCCGACAGCAGGAGATTCAGTCTGCGGTGCTTTTTGTCGTACACCAGGACGGCTAGCAGGCACAGCAGAAACTCAACCGTGCCGAAGATCAGGCCGCCGCGCGAGCCGGAAATCAGCAGGGCGAAGTAAAAGACGAGGCCGAGGCCCATGAAGCCAAAACGCTTGCGGGACAGATAAAACGGGAACGGCAAAGCCATGATCAGCAGCGTGGAAACGTTGTTGCGCCACTGGAAGTCGAGTATGCCGCGAATACGCAGGAACATGCTGAAATTTTCGATGTAGTGAGCGAAGATCATGAAGCAGGCGAACGCGCCGAGGAAAACCATCATAAGCGGCAGACGTTCGCTGAAAGGCTGGCCGTCGTGCTCGCTCATATGTGTTGAAAGAATAATGTAGACGGCGAGCATCCCGAAGCCCAGCCCCAGCGTGTGGTAAACGGAGACGCCAGAGAAATATTCCGGTGCGGTTATCACGCCGACGCCGCCAAGGGTCACGGCCGCGCTGACTAGTGCGATTCCCCAAAGCGACGGTCCGGCAACGAGCTTTTTGCGGCTCCGTATAAAGTGGAAAACCAGGCCGCTGACGAACGGAACGGCGAGCCACCAGTAGCGGACGAATACGTCGTAGGAGTCATGACATTTGAACAGCATGGCGTTCAGCAGGAAAAAGGGAAGCGCGGATGTGAGCACGTCGCCGCTGATCATGAGCGTGAGCAAAATCACGGCGGCGAAAACGAATACCCCGGCGACCTCGGCGCGGAGAACCGTCAGGACGCACGCGAGCAAAAAAACGGTCAGCATATAATAAACGGAACCGATATATGTACGCAGATTTTTAACCGCACGGCTGGCCAAGCTGTCACCACCTCTTTCCCACATAGCATTATACTATAAATATGGGTTAAAATCAAGAAATATTTGTAATCCGAAAGCAGGTGTGCTATACTAAGTATACGCAAAAGGGATGTGAGTTTGCATGTCATCAAAAAAGATTATAAAGGGGTGTATAGCCGTGATTTTATGCGCGGGATTATTAAGCGCGTGCGCCGAAAACGGACGTATGCCCGGGTTTGAAATTGATACCGGCAGGCCGTCCGTGACGGCTCACGCAGGGGCGATGCTTACGCTGCCGAACAAGCCGTATTCGGTACGCAAGTCCGTGAGGGCGGGGGCGGATATCGTTGAGATCGACGTGACTTTCCGTCCCGACGGCACGCCGGTCATGAAGCACGCCTCCTCGCCGGGAAAGCGCGGGGGAGCCATGCTGTACAAGGGTTTTGCGGAGGTCGCGAAAAGCGGTACGTGCCGTATCAACCTTGACCTCAAGTCGTCCGCGAATTTGCCCGAGGTGGAACGGCTGGCGCGTGAGTACGGCCTTTCGGAGCGTGTGTTTTTCACGGGCGTGGGTGAGGAATGGGCGGTAAAGGCGCGGGCCGAAACGGATATACCGTACTACCTCAACGTGGTTGTTGACGAAAGGCGCAGGGACGACCCCGGATACGCGAGGGAGCTGGCGGAAAAGATCATGTCGCTTGGCGCGATCGGGCTGAACTGCGAGTATACGGGGATCAGCAAAACGCTGGTCGATACGATGCGCGAAAACGGGCTGCTTGTGTCGGCGTGGACGGTGAACGGGCGCGGGGATATGCAGGCGATGCTTGACGCGGGGGTGGATAATATTACGACGAGACGGCCGGCGGCGCTGATGAGGATGATGGCGCAAGGTTGATGATCCGCAGGCCTTGCTGCTTCGCGTAATTGACGGTGTAAGCTGTCCCGCCTTTTTCGCTTGTCAGATAGCAGACGCAGACGCCGCTATTGTCAACCATTGCTCTGTTTCGCGTAAACATACAGCCATTGTAATAATGCTCTGATGTATATACGGCCTTATCCGCCTTTAGCAGGATTTGGCCGTATATTTTTTTGTCAGCTTCAGTCCATCCCCTGGTTTGCTCTTTGCAGGGAAGGATCAAGATAAGCTGAACATACGGATATTTCTCTTTCAGACTTAAAACAGCAAGAGCCGCCATCGTGTCAAAGCCCAGCGCGCCGCCCGCGCAAAAATTTCGAACGCCTTGATTGATGAGATTTATGATCTCTGATTCAAGGCGTTTTTGTATGCCATCATATTCGTTTTCGGGAATTTGCCTGTGGCCTGTAAAACAAGCGGTTTTTTCTTTCATAATTTACAATCCTCACTATTTGTTTGTTTGAACTATATAGTAATACAAAAAAATAGACAAGTCAACTCATATAAGTCGACATTTTAAGTCTTTATGAGTTAACTTGTTTGTATAGGAGGATTGTTATGAATATTCAAATAGCTGTGAAAGATAGAATCTTGGAATTATGTTCCTCAAGAAAAATTACTGTTAATAAGCTTGGTACAATTTGCGGTATTACGCAATCAACTTTGAAAAACATTGTTTCAGGTCGAAATGGAGCGACTGTTTTAACCGTTAAAAAAATATGTGATGGTTTGGATATGACCATTGTAGATTTTTTTGATACGGAGGAATTTAAGAG
Organism: Oscillospiraceae bacterium; assembly: GCA_009779495.1. Taxonomy (GTDB): domain Bacteria; phylum Bacillota; class Clostridia; order Oscillospirales; family Acutalibacteraceae; genus UBA1425. The sequence goes on from WRED01000004.1 coordinate 78,401, forward strand.
TTTGGAGCAAGAGATAGAATAAAAAAACGCGCCGCCCGCGAGGAAACATCGAACGCCTTGATTGATGAGATTTATGGTCTCTGATTCAAGGCGTTTTTGGATTGCCGCGTATTCATTGGCGGGAATATTTCTGTGGCCGGTAAAGCAGCAGGTTTGGTTTTTCATAACAGTCCTCCAAAAGAAATTAGTGATACACCACTAATTATAGCATGCGTTATAGTGAAAGTCCACTAACAAAAGGTAAAAAATAAAGGTATCCTTTCAAGTGGAACATCACTATAAGGGAGGCTATCTAAATGAACATCAACGAAGCTACAAGAAAAAGAATACGGGAACTGTGCGCAGCAAGAAAAATGACTCCGAACGCGTTAAGCTATGTTTGCGGTGTATCACAATCGACTATAAAAAGTATCTTGAATAGTGAAAGTAAAAGTCCAAAAGTGGAAACCATCAAAAAATTATGTGACGGGTTGGAAATAACAATGGCACAGTTTTTTGATACCGAAACTTTCAATTCTTTAGAACAGGAAATAAAATGAAAAAAACGCGCCGCGTAAATTCCTACGCAGCGCGTTCCATGTATCACGTCTACAATCTACTGTCTAGAGTCTAGCGTCTAGACTCTAGACTCCTGAGTACGCTGAAAACCCGCCGTCCACAGGCAGTATAACGCCGGTGATAAACGCCGAATACGTCCCGTCGCACAGGAAAAGCAGCGCGCCCGTCAGGTCGTCCGGGACACCGAAGCGCCTCAGCGGCGTGTGGGCGATGATCTTGTCTGAGCGCGGCGTGAGCGTGCCGTCGTCGTTGAACAGCAGCTTCTGATTCTGTATCGTCGCGAAAAAGCCGGGCGCGATGGCGTTGACGCGGATGCCTACGTCAGCGAAATGCACGGCCATAAACTGCGTGAAGTTGGACACAGCCGCCTTTGCCGCCGAGTATGCCGGAATCCTCGTTAAGGGGCGGTATGAATTCATTGACGAGATATTGACGATGCAGGCGTTCGGACGGCCTACCATGTCTTTGGCGAAGGCTTGCGTGGTTAGCAGGGTGCCTAAAAAGTTTAGGTTGAAAACAAATTCGATCCCCTTGGCGTCGAGATCAAAAAAGGTCTTGACGCCCTCGGCTTTTTCGGCAAGGTCGGAGAGCTCAAGGGTGTCCTTGGTGGTGGTGCCCAAGGGGGAGTTGCCGCCCGCGCCGTTGATCAGAATGTCGCATATGCCGAATTTTTGGGTGACGGCCTCACGCGCGTCCTCCAGGCTGGCGGCCTCAAGTACGTTGCAGGCCACGGCCATGGCCTCGCCGCCTGCCGCTGAGATTTCGCTGACCACTTTCTGCGCCGCGTCGAGCCGGAGATCCAGCACGGCGACCTTGGCCCCCTGCGCGGCGAGATCCTTTGCGAAGCCGCTGCATAATACGCCGCCGCCGCCGGTTACGACCGCGACCTTGTTCTTTAAGTTTGTATGTACCATAATTTAGCTCCTAGACTTTAGATTTTAGATGTACTAAAGGGAATGCAGTGTGTTTCCATTACATAACTTGCCGTTACAAATTAAGCAGCAGCGTATGCAAGGCGTCCGCCGCGGCCTTGAAGCTGTCGTCGCGTGTCGCGTAACTGAAGTCCCTGCGGTTCTCCAGCTGGCTTGCCGTGCCGCCGTCGGCCTCAAGCTCCTTGAGCCCCTCAAAGACCTTGAGGTGCGGCTCGATGGTCAGGAAACGCTCGCCGTCCTTTTGAGCGAAGCGCTTCAGCAACTCGGCGAAATTCGCGTCGCCCATGCCGGCCGGAGTGATGGCGCGGTCGGAAAAACGGGCGTCCTTGACGTGCATGTAGTCGATATACTCCGCGAGCATATCGTAGGCAGGGAGGATCTCCACGCCGTCGAGGATATAGTTGGCCGGGTCGAACACGCCGCCCAGCTTGCTGCCGAGAGCCTGGTGGAGTTCAAGGCAGCGCTCGGGAATATCGCCGTAAATGCCGCGCTCGTTTTCGTGGCAGCATTTGATCCCGCTTTTGAGTGAGTAGTCGCAGAGCGCTTCCACGCGGCGGAAAGCTTCGTCTTTGCAGTCCGCGTAGTTCTCAATGTCAGTGAAATAAAAGCTGAACATGCGGATGTTTTTCGTGCCTAAAACGCATGCAACCTCGACGGTGTTTTTGAACGCCTCGAAGTGCGGCTCAAAGTCGTCGGTCACCTTGATCTTGCCGTAGCCGGAGCCGATGGCCGACACGCCGATGCCCGCGCCGTCAAGGATTTTTTTCAGATCCTGCGCTTCGTCCGGGGTGGTGCTGTTGATGCTTTTGCCGTCGCCCAGGCCGCGCAGCTCAATGTGGGTGATGTTGTTCTTTTTGCAGGCCTCGATCTGATGCAGGATGCCGCCGGAGGCCTCGTCGGCAAAAGCCGAAACAATGAATTTTGCCATGCTTGCGTACCGCCTTTCAATATATATAGTCGTATTATATCAAAGTGAAACGAAAACTTCAAGATGCTGATTCACATATATTTTGACCGACTCAAACGCCGCGCCGCTTTCACGCTCCATGACCGCGCGGAAAGCTTCGTTCAGGTCGCTGACGCCGGGCTCCGTGACGGAAATCTCCTCGTCCTCGCCGTCGAACATCTGATACCCCCGCGCGAAAACCGAAGCGAATTCCCCGCCGATAACGTCCCGTGCGGCGGCATTCGCGGCAGTGGTGAGGGGCTTGCCGTTTTGCCGGAAGAACGCGCCGAGGCTTTCCGCGCCCTCGCAAAGCACATAATAAAGGGCGTAGACATACTGCTTCGGCACGGGCAGAGAGTGAAACGCCGCGTTCATGTCGGACTGCGGCTCAAGCTCCTTTTGGATCACGGCGGCCAGCCCGCGCAAGAGCCGCTTCGGTTCCTCCGCGCGCGCCTTTTCGGCGGTCAGGGACGCGAACTCTATCGCCAGGTCGTGCTCTTCTTTGAGCTGCTTGAGGATGGACTCGCGGTCGGCGCCGGAGCGGCGGGACGACGCGGCCGCTTTCATCCATACGAATACGGTCACGATGAGCAGCGCGGCGAAAGCTGCCACTAAATACCAGTATTGGCCAAAGTACGCCAAGATTTCTTTAAACATATTATCAGCCTTTCTCACTAATCTCACAAAGCAATTTATAGATATCGGCTTTTTTGAAGCCGGTTTCTTTCGCGGCGGCCTTTGCCGCGTCACTGACGGACATGCCGTCCGCCATATAACCTCGCGCGGTTTCGGCGGCGGCTTCGAGGGTGACCGGCTCAGGCTTTGGCAGACATGCCCCCTCGACGATGAGCACGAATTCGCCTTTCGGCGTCTGCTCGGCAAACATTCCGGCCGCTTCCGACAGCGTCGTGCGCGTGACAGTCTCGTGGATTTTCGTCAGCTCCTTGACAAGCGCGATACGGCGGTCCCCGAACGCTTCATGCAGGTCCCGCAGCGTTGACGCGAGTTTGTGCGGCGCTTCGTAGAAAATCATCGTGCGCCGCTCCGTGAGCAGGGAATCGAGGTGCTCGCGGCGGCTTCGCCTGTTCACGCTCAAAAATCCCTCGAAAGTGAAGCGGCCGGCAGGCATCCCGGACACGGACAGCGCCGCCGCGAAAGCGCACGGTCCCGGAACCGACTCCACGCGGATGCCGTGATCATGGCACGCGGCGACAAGCTCCTCGCCGGGGTCGGAAACGGCGGGCATTCCGGCGTCCGTGACAAGGGCGCAGGACTCACCCGACAAAAGCCGCGCGATGATTTCCTCGCCGCGCTCACGGCGGTTGTGCTCGAAGTAGCTGACCAGCGGCTTTTTGACGCCGTAGCGGTTGAGCAGCTTCAGCGTGACGCGGGTGTCCTCAGCGGCGATGAAGTCGCAGGTCTCAAGGGCGCTGAGGCCACGCGGGGAGAAGTCGCCGAGATTGCCGATGGGGGTGCCCACGACGTATAGAATGCCCGGCATATGACTCCTCCTTTGTTTTTTTATGCAATCCTACTTGCGGCAAATCATCAGCGCGTGGTTCGCAAGCCCCGTGCACGAACGGCTTGCGCTCATTCTGTCCGCAAGCTCCATGTACCAGGCGAACTGCTCCCCGCTCATCGTGTTTACCGCGCTTGCCGCGAAGAAAAAATCCAGCCCGCAATTTTTTATGACCGCGAGTTTTTTCTGCCCCGCGTCGTATTCCATTTCCTCGGGTGAGGTGAAGAAAAACAGGCCGGGACGCTCGTCGTCGGTGTGATGCTCAAACACGTACTCGTTTGTCTTTGCGTTGGGGTATATGCTTCGCCATTTGCCGAACCTTTTGCGCCGCCATCTATCGTCTACGCACGCGCCCGCATAGACGCCGATCCCGTTTATATAGGCAAAGGCCAATACCGCGCCGGTTCGCGCGATTCTGTAGCATTCATTGAAAACCTTTGCCCGTTCCTCGCGGGACAAATGATACATGGGACCCAGGCAAAGCACGGCATCGAAGCTGTTATCCGCGAATTCGGGGAGACTTGCCGCGTCGCCGACCGCCGCGCGGAGATTCGTTTTACCCTCAGCCGCGATCTTCTTGTTGAAAACCGCGATGTTGTCGGGCGAGAGGTCAATGCCCGTATATTCGGCGCATTTATCGGCGAAAAACATGCCGTAATATCCCGTCGCGCAACCAAGCTCAATCACGCGGGACCCGGGCGTGATGTATTCGGCGAGCAGTTTTTTGGTGTAGTGGAATTCAAGGCCGGTCGATCTTGACTCTGCGTACCTGTTGTCCTCTTTGCCGCCGCTGTATTTGGCGATGACTTTTTCGCGATTTGAATCCATGCAAATCCCCCTCTATTTATTACGATATGAGCCGTATATCGTGAGCGCTTCCTTTGTCAGCTCCGTGCCGTCCGTGGTCATGACAAGCTCCGGCTCGATGATCATGCCCGGCCTGCCTCCCTTGCGCCCCTCAGCTAAAATCAGCATCGGCTCGCGTCCCTTTTGGTGGACGACGGTGCGCAGACGCTTCGGTTCAAGCCCGTGCTCCCGCATGGAGCAGACGACGTCGGCCAGACGTTCCGGGCGGTGGCAGACACAAAAGCGCCCGCCGAAGCGCAGCAGCCTTTTGGCGGCTTCCGCAACGTCGGAAAAGCGGCACGTCACCTCATGCCGCGCGATGAGCGACGCATCGTCCGCGCTTTGTATCCCGGCAAGCGGCGCCTTGTACGGCGGGTTCATGGTCACGAGATCACAGGAAGCCGGGGGCAAAACGCTTATGTCGCGCAGGTCGCCGTTCACGACCTCAAGCCTTTTGTGAAGCCCGTTCAGTTCGGCGGCCTTTCGCATAAGCTCACACGCGTCCGGCTGTATTTCAAGCGCGGTGACGCGTAAACAGCGCGACTCGCGAATCCACAGCAACGGAATGATCCCGCAGCCGGAGCCTAAGTCGCAGGCGATATCTTTTTGTTTCGGATTGGAAAAGTATGCCAAAACAAACGCGTCCGTGCCAAAGCGGTGGACGTCGGAGAGCACGGCGGTTATGCCGTTGCCAAGCGGTTCACAATTCATCATCATACATCAAAAAGTGTGGGATAATCGTACTGGCGGGGGTCGATATAAACGATTTCCATGCCGCGCGCCCTGGCCAGCCTGACGGTTTGCCCGGTGCCGCTTTGACGCTGGGTCGGGTCGTACAGGGCGACCAAAACATCGGAATGGTCCACCATATATTTGTTGCGTTCGGCGTAGCAGCCCTTGAAGTAATGATCGGACAGGCAGACGGTTTCGTCGCACATGGCGAGGATCTCGCGGTAACGCCGCTTGTCCTCGTCGGAATAGCGGCTGTCCTGCCCGCGAAAGGGGACGACGGCGGCGAGTTTGATATAGAAATATTCCTTTTTCAGCTCACTGACGGCCTCCGCGAACCAGATATCCGCGCCGCTGGACATGCCGGTATAAAACATGGAGACGCCTTTTTTGTGCAGATTTTCCAGCACAAGGAAGATATCCCGGCGCATGGAGCGAAACTCGTCCGCGTTTTCGTCAGTGCTGAAAGAGATTTTTTCGGCACGGTGTCCGGTAAAGCAGCATGAAAGCATGGGAGAATTGACCTTTCTTAAACGGTGGCTATAACCTCGTTGTCGTATTTGTCGGCCTCGGCAGACTTAATGGCTTCTTCAATTTTTATGTTGATATTATGCTTCCCTCTGTGAAGATAAGGGTAAAACCGCAGGGGTATGTAGAACGCGAAAGCGCCGACGGCATTGAATACCATGTCGGTCATCGTGTCTATAAGCGCGAAACGCGTGGGGTCAAGAGGGTCGAACAGGGTTTTATCCGAGCCGGACAGCACGGCAAGCTCATATGACCAATGCTGCGTGTCGCCGCGGAACACTTGATCAAACGCGAATTCGCCGATTTCCCAAAGCCCCGACATCATAAACGAAAAACCCAGCGCGCACAGCAGGACGATTTTTTCAGGCGCGGTTTTTTGGTCGCGCTTTTGCATCGCGACGGCGATCTCATAGCCGATGAACACCAGGCCCGCGCCGCAGAGCAGGTGCAAAAAGGTGTCCCACCAGCCGACGGCATAATAGTAGTCGAGGTATGCGCCGAAGAAAGACGCGCCGAAAAATCCCGGGATCAGCGCATCCTGCACTCTTGACGGAATCTGCCGGAAGAAAGTTTTTTCCGGCATCAGCATCATAAGCTCCCACGTGAACATGCCCAGCAGATTGAACGATATCTGGGTCGCTTTCTGCGTATCGGTTGACAGCATGGGGATCAGCGCGTAAACCATCAGGGCGCGCATGATCCACCAGTAGACAAGCTGCCGCTTTTTGCAGCCGGACAGGACGCGGATTATGTAGTTCTTCAAATGTATCCACCTTTGCAAACAGAATAAATTTAAGTATACCATTTCGCCGAAGCAAAGTAAATTACTTCGGCGAAAATAAGACGAAGACAAAAATTACCAACGGACTGTCTCCTAATCCCTGCCAACTGATTCCTCACGCCTGATAAGTGCCCACGTCGCGTCAATAAGATGCCTGAACTGCGGCTCGGCCAGCTGTTCGCATATAAACTTCTGGCGCGGCGAATTGATGTCCTCGCCGGAAATTTCCATAAATCCGCGCTCGCGGCACATATTTTGGATTCGTGTGAGCTGCTCTATTGTGTTGCGCGACGGCATGTACGTGACCGCGTCAACGCCGTTTTCCGAAAGCGTGTCAAACAGGACGCCCAGGTAATCGTCCTCGAACTTCTGCGCTTTTTTGTCGCCGGTTACAGAATCGCCCACGTCGCCCAAATAAGCGTAGCACAGCAGCGCGCCGGTTTCCCTGGCGAGCTTTGACAGCGATTTCAGGTGCATACACTCGTCGGCCGCGGAGACGTATATCCCCTCTATGAATCCCGCTTTCAAAGTGCCGAGCAGGTCGTAGTCGAAATAGGGGTTCGCGGGGTCGGCCAGCTGTGCCCTCTGTTTATCGGACAGCGGGAGCCTGAGCTGATCTTCGACGAACGCGGCCGTGCCCTCCCGTCCGACGGTCCCGACGATTTTTTTGCAGACGGCGTACATCAGGTGCCGCTCGGTGACGCTTCCGCCCTCCGTGAATTTTGACAGCGGCAGGACGTCCCTATCAAAATCTACATCGATCCCATACGCGCCCAGGACAGCGTTTGCGTTCGCGGCCATTTTGCGGTTGCGGGCGTTCCTTTTTTCGCGCAGAGGGGCAAAGGCATCCTGCAAAAATTTGACGCGCCCGCGCGGTACGCCGTGAAGCGCCATATACGCCACGCTTTTTTGGTCGGGGTTGTTGACGAGCCTGCCCTCAAGCGCGGTGCCGTCCAAACTGACGCGGCACTCGAGTCCGACCGTAGTCGCCACGCCGGCGAGCTCCCCGGCTCTTGTGAATTCGTCCGCGCCGGCGATGGAGTCATGATCCATCAGCCCGGCGGTCATGAGCGTCGCTGCGCGGGCGAAGTAGACGGCGGCGGCGGGGGAGTAGGGCGAAAAAGAGTAGAAAGTGTGGATGTGGTTGTTGGCGTACAGGTTGGAGCGCTTTGGAGGCTCGGTTTCCGATTTGATGAGGGATTCGAGCGCGGCAAGGCGGTCTTGCGCCGATCCGGTGTTAAGCTTTTTGAGGATGTTTTGCATTTTTGTTGTCCTTTCGGCATAAACGGCCATATAAAGGCTTTTGCTTATTAGTGACGATTGATTTCTTTAAGTAAATGGTAAACGACTGTTGTATCCGGCATTATTTCCGCTCCACTAGGGCGTGTTTGAAAAATCCCCGTGTGTGGATTTTTGAGTGATTTTTTCGCCGCACAAGGCGAAATTTTGCAGGAATACGCCCGTATTTCGAAAAATTTTAACGCAGTGCGACGGAAAAA
>WRED01000005.1 GCA_009779495.1 Oscillospiraceae bacterium
ATCCGGCTCAGGATCGCCATGAACAAAAAAAGCATCGCGAACCACGAAAAGACGCTGGCGGCGTCAGACTACAAGATTATCAAGGCTGCGGAGTACGCCGCTGCGGGGCAGGAACCGCCGTATAATATGGCCGCGCTCCACGCCGAGCGGCAGTGCAAGCGTGATAGGATCAACGCGCTTAAGACGGAGAATGAGGAGCTGGCGGCGAGACTAAAGCCAAGCGTCAAAGAAAACGCTTGACTTTTTCGCTGATTTAGCATATACTAAAGGTACAAAAAGGTGGCGTGGCCGATAGACGGTTGCCCCCTAACATGCAGGATTAAAAATAACCGCTACTTTTTAGAGGGGCAGCGGTTATTTCCTTTTATTATGTCTATCGACGATGTACAACACAAGTTTCACAACGCCGAGAATTACTGAGACAAAGGCCAAAAGCTCTTGTAACGTAATGTACATAACACATTCCCCCTTTCGGGGGCAGGATTAACCGTCCACCGCTTACGGGCCGCACTAAATCTCTAAAGATTTAGTATTCGCCACCACGCGGCAGCCGAAGCTACCGTAAACAGTATAAGATATTCGCCGAAAAAAGTCAATATTTATCTGAGCCGCTTGTGAAAAACAGGCGGTTTTGTTATTTCCATTTTGAAAGGAATGATTTTATTATGTCAACCAAAACAAACACCGGCCTTGCGGCCTACTGCGAAGCGCAGCTTGGCCTGCCGTACTGGTGGGGCGGCTTCGGGCGCATTGCGACGCCTGAACGCCTTGCCGCTTCCGCAAAACAGTACCCAGAGCAATACAGCGCGGCGCGTCAAGCAACCGCCAAAGCCAAGCACATGGGCAAGCGCGTGCACGATTGTGTCGGGCTGATCAAGGCGTACCGCTGGCGCGAAACGCTTACGGCTGATCCTGTTTACGTCTCCGCGCAGGACGTCAACGTGAGCGGTATGCTGAAGCTGTGTTCACGGCGCGGGACGATCACCACGATCCCCGAAATCCCCGGCGTGCTCGTTTTCCGCAAGCTGGAGCACATCGGCGTGTACGTTGGCGGCGGGTTGGTCATCGAGGCAAAAGGCTTTGATTTCGGCGTCGTCAAGACTAAGCTGTCGGCGGGCGGCTGGGACACATGGGGCATGGCCGACTGGATTACATACCCCGCTTCCGCGTTCGGCACGACGGCCACCGCGCCCGCCGCGCCTCCGTCCCCGGCAAGCGCCACCCTCAAAGCCGGAACGGTTATACGGCTGTCTGACGCGCCGCTGTATACGTCGTCAACGGACAAGGCCGGCGCAGGGAAAAGGTCCGGCACGTTTTACCTGTATGACGGTCAGGTTGTCAACGGGCGGCTGCGGATCACCAATACCGCCGCCAACATCGGAAAAACGCCGGTCGAGTCATACGTGACCGGGTGGATCGACGCGAAAGAGGTTTGGTCGGAGTCCACGCAGAGAAAAAAAATTAAATATATAATTTGTCAAGAAATATTGCTGCAGATGCGCTATTTGTTAATGTCGCGATCGCGGCTTTTTCATGACCTGATAGCGCTTCTGTGATTTTTACTCGTAAACCGCTTGAAAACCCCCGCCCCGCATGTTATACTAAATCATCTTTATAAAGGATGGTCGTTTTTATGGAAACAAAAAACGCAAATTTCGGCGTAATAGGCATAAGCGGGCGCGGCGCGGGAATGCTCCGGGAGCTTATGGCGGTGCCGGGGGTGAACGTCATAGCCGTGTGCGATAAATACGAGGACAGGGCGCGGCGCGGCGCCGAGATCGTGAAAGAGGCGCAGGGCACGGACGCCGCCGTGTACCTTGACTACAAAGAGCTGCTCGCCCGCGATGATATCGACGCCGTCCTGTGCTGCACAACGTGGATCACCCACGGGTGCATCGCGGTTGACTCCATGCGCGCGGGGAAGCACGTGGCTTTCGAGGTCGGCGGCGCGGCCTCTGTCGAAGAATGCTGGCAGATGGTCCGCGCATCGGAGGAGACGGGCAAGTTCTGTATGCTCTTGGAAAACTGTTGCTATGACCGAAACGAAATGGCAATCTACAATATGAAGCGGCTCGGCGTGTTCGGTGAGGTCGTGCACCTGGAGGGCGGCTACCGCCACGACCTGCGCCATGAGATCTGCCTGGGACGCGAGAACCGTCACGGGCGGCTCTATAACTTCATGAACCGCAACGGCGAGCTGTACCCGACTCACCAGCTCGGCCCCATCAGCAAGCTCATCGGCATCAACCGCGGCAATCGCTTTCTGACGCTGTGCTCCATGGCAAGCAAGTCCCGGGGGCTTAACGCGTGGATCAAGAAAAATCTGGGCGAGGACTACGATCTGGCCGATTACCCGTTCAACCAGGGCGACGTTGTGACGACGATGATCAAGTGCGCGGGCGGCGAAACCATCGTTTTGACCCATGACTGCTCGTCTCCACGGCCGTACTCGCGCAACTACGTGGTTGAGGGCACGAACGGCGTGTTCAAGGAAACAAGCTCAGGCGGTGAAATTTATCTTGACGAGTTCCACGAGGACGGCGAGGAGTGGAAGCCTTTCCCGCCGATCCGCGAAAAATACGAGCACCCGCTTTGGCGTCAGTATGCCCGGGACGGCATCCACGCGGGCGGGCACGGCGGCATGGATTATCTTGTGCTGTCGGCGTTCGCGGAGGCGGCGGTCAACAATTTAACTTCGCCGATAGACGTGTATGACAGCGCGGCGTGGATGGCGGTTACGTGTTTGTCGGAGCAGTCCATCGCGATGGGGAGTATGCCTGTGCCTGTGCCGGACTTCACGAACGGGATGTGGATTGACAGGGAGCCGTACCGGCGCGGGCGGTATTGCCTTGACGAGGTTTGTGAGGACTTTTTCCCGGAAGCGTAGAAAATTTATATTTTGGGGTGTTGAATAAATGATTAAATTACAAGGAAAAGACATATATCTTGCCGCGCTTGAACGCAAGGATTGTAAAAAAATATGCGAGGATGACGAATACGATTTTGATAATCCTGTCGAAACAACTCTATTCGGCTGGTCTGTTGAAAATTCTGACGAATGGTTTGACGAAATACAGCGGCTGCTCAAATCTGGTGTAAATATTCGTGTTGGAATTTTTCTCAACGACGGAACGGTAATCGGCGATGTTGCTTTACAAAGTATAGACAGAGTCAACCGTTCCTGTTCGCTTGGAATGGGTATGGCTAAAATTGAAAATCGCGGCAAAGGTTATGGCACTCAGGCGTTACGCCTCATATTAGAGTATGGTTTTAATAATCAGGGGTTTGAGCGAATCACTGCCAACACTATGGAAATTAATATTCCCGCACAAAAAGTACTGGAAAAACTGGGTTTTATTCTGGAAGGACGGGAACGTAAAGCCGCTTATTTTAGAGGTGAAAAACTCGATAATCTAAATTATAGTCTGCTCATTGATGAGTACAACCGATAATCAGCATTTTCTTCAGCTGTACATGATAAAAACAGGAGGACAACAAAATGCCCCACTACATCGGCGTCGACGGCGGCGGCACAAAAACCTGCTACGCCCTGTTCGACGAAAACAAAAACATCCTCGCCGACTGGTCAGGCCCCGGCAGCAACCACGAAAACATGGACGGTTCCTTCGGCGAGGCGGCGCAAATCATATGGGACGGCCTGAACGCCCTGGCGGCGAAAGCGGGCATAAGCCTTGCGGACGCGCGGTTCACGCTGATGGGCCTGGCCGGGATCGACCACCCGTTCCAGCACGACGAGATGCGCGCGCGGCTTGAACGGTTCGGTTTGCGCGATTTCGCGATTTACAACGACGGCTTCATCGTGGTGAAAGCGGGCAGCATAAGCGGCGCGGCGATCGGGCTGAACAACGGCACCGGGACCTGCTGCAATGCCATTGACTCAACGGGGCGTATGCTCCAGCTCGCGGGACTCGGCGACTTCTCCGGCGACATGGGCAACGGCCACTGGATCGCGACGATGGCCTACCGCGCGATTTACGACGATGTGTATCTGGGCCTCGGGCGAACCGCGCTGACCGCGATGTTTTACGAGCGCTTCGGAATAGAGACGCGGGAGCAATTTCTGGGCAGCGTCGCGGAGCTTGACGGCGGGAACGCCGAAACGTACATCAGGGCTCTGATCGACTTCTTTTTCGACGCGCTCAACTCAGGCGACGCCGCTTGCCAAAACATCTGCGATATGATGGCGGAGCGCAGCGCGGCGCTCATCCTCGCCCACGCAACAGGGTTACAGTTTGACGGGGACGAGATCGAGGTGGTTCTGTCCGGCTCGATTTTGACGAAGCTGCCGTCGGCTGTTTATCTTGATATGATCAAGGCGAAAGTAGCGGCGCGGTCGGAGCGGAGGTTTAGATATATCAAACTGGACAAGCCGCCCGTGGTCGGGTGTATAAACTGGATTTTACAGGAGTTTAACGCGTAGGCTGACATAAATTTTTTGGGAGGAATATTCGTGAAAGAAATCAATGTAACGGTCATCGGCTCCGGCAGCACCTACTGCCCCGAACTGGTGGACGGTTTTATCAAGGCGCGCGGCTCGCTTAAACTGCGCAAGATCACGTTCATGGACATCGACGAACGTAAGCGGGAAATCGTCGGCGGGCTGTGCGTGCGTATGCTTGAAAAGGCGGGGCTTGACTGCGAAACGCTGCTGACGGACGACCTCGGCGCGGCGCTTACGGGCGCGGACTTCGTCGTGACGCAGATACGCGTGGGCAAGCTGCCCGCCCGCCACCTCGACGAAACCATCCCGCTCAAATACGGCCTCATCGGACAGGAAACCACGGGCATCGGCGGCTTCTTCAAGGCGCTGCGCACAGTTCCCGTCATGCGGGATATTTGTCAAAAAATTGAGGAAATATGTCCGGACGCGTGGCTCATTAACTTCACGAATCCGTCGGGCATCATCACGGAATTTGTCCTGAATCATACAAATGTAAAAAACATTGGCCTGTGCAACGTGCCCATTAACATGCTGGACGACACGCGCGAGATATGCGGGGATGACAGCGAGATCACCTACGTCGGGCTGAATCATCTCAGCTGGATAACGTCGGTAAAAAAGGGTGGCGTTGACTTACTGCTGGAAATGATCCGCACGGGATTCTCACCCAAGGTCATGGAAAATATCCGCGACGACGGCTTTTCCCTGGAAACGCTGAAAGCGATCCGGGCCATTCCGTCATCGTATTTGCAGTATTTTTATTGCCGCGCGGCAAAACTCGAGCACCTTTTGGCGGACGAAAAGAGCCGCGCGCAGGTCTGCATGGAGATCGAGGAGGAGCTGCTGCGGCTGTATTCGGACGTGAACATGAATGAAAAGCCCGCCCTGCTTGACAAGCGCGGCGGACATAAGTACTCGCTGGCGGCGGTGTCGCTCATCGACTCCATCGCCAACGACAAGGGCGACGCGCATGTGGTGAACATCAAAAACGGCGGCACGCTGCCCTTCATGGCCCCCGACGACGTGGTGGAGATATCGGCCGCGGTCGGCAAGGACGGCGCGAAGCCGGTGCCCGTGCCGGACATCGGGAACCGCCATATTGAAACGATGATGCGCGCGGTCAAGGCGTATGAAAAGTACGCGGTCGAGACGGCGATGACGGGGTCGGACGAGACGGCGATGAACGCGCTGCTTGTTCATCCGCTTGTCGGGGACTGGGAGAAGGCTCTTGGGTGCTTCACGGAAATGAAGGAAGCGCACAGGGAATATTTACCACAGTTTAGATTCTAGACGCTGGATTGTAGACGCTAGATGCGTTCAGGCCAAGCGGCGCGCTGAATTTTACGTTTTGTTATTGACATTGCAAATCAAATCGTTTATACTAAAAATTAACAATATGTAAAGGATGTGTTAACATGAAAAAGTCCATGTTAAAAAGAACCTTGGCGGTTTTACTGGCGGCGGTCATGGCGTTTTCGGTATTTGCGGTTATGGGATCGGCGGCTCCGGGCGGCAGTTTTGGCGAAGCCATATTAGTGACCGGGGATTTTTCTGCGGTAACTGTGGCCGATGACTACCCCACCTTTTACAAGTTCGTGCCGAATGAAACAGGCTGGTACGAAATCTATTCAGAAGCGGACGACAATTGTGACCCGTATATTAACCTTTTAGACAGCGACGGGAATTATCTTGCCTACTCGGACGACAATGGCATTGACCTGAATTTCTACCTGCCGTGTTATTTGACGGCTGGTGAAACTTACTATTTTCTGATAAGAGCATTTGGTTTGTTGGCCGCCGAATTCGACGTGAAAATCGGATTCCTTGGCGCGATACAAGAAGCCGAAATCACCTCGTACCCGGCAAAAAACACGTTCATAATGGACTATGACTGCGGCGTGTACGGCGATGATGATGAAGATTATTATTTTCATTTATCGCTTTATGAGCTTGAGGTCAAGCTTACGTTTGACGGCGGCAAAGTCATTACTTTGGGAAGTTGGGAAATCTACAACAAGTTTGAAATTAGTCATGACAAGCCTGTCATCGGAACAAACGAGATTCGCTTTAAGTCCGGGAATGAAACCGTGTTCACGCTCGACGTTGAGGTTATCGAAAACCCGGTCAAAAGCATTGAGGTCGTGAAGCTGCCGGACAGGACGGACTATACCTATCGGCTGGACGGCTATACGGGCGGTACGCTGTTTAACAGGTATTTCCAGCCCTACATCTTTATTTCCGGCATGGAAATAAAGATCAATTACACTAACGGCACAAGCGAAATAGTCAAGGTTGACGATTTCGATTATTATTATTGGAGCGACAATAATTTTTATATTGAGCATAACGGCTACGATATAAACATCTATGTCGAAAGTGGCACCGTCGGCAAAAATAACGTGTATGTAGCGTATCTCGGAAGATATACTACGTTTGAAATCAACGTGGTAAAGCCAACTATAATGCAGAGATTCTTCCTCTTCCTGATGGACATTGCTGGCGTTTTCAGAGACATAAATTATGATCAGTACAGTATTTGGAATCGCATTTACTACTTGTTACGCGACACCGCGCGCGAAATCGGACGTTAAACGCGGCACAACACAACATAACACAACAAGCGCCGGGGCAAGAGGCATCCCGGCGCTTGTTTATTCAGTTAAAAGCGAGCGTCATTGCACTGCCGTCATAACGCCTATATTTTAGCTCGTTTTTTGTCACATTGTAACAAATTTTCAATATTGATGTTGACTTTTTTCGTTGAATATATTATACTGGAAATACAATAGGGTTTTTGTAAAATCCTGTGGGGAGGATTTTGTAAAAAGCCCAAAGAAAGGGTGAACATCATGAAAAAAGTGAAACTCAGGTACCTCCTCTGCGTGTTACTCACAGCTGTTATGGTGATGTCTATCCTGCCTTTTGCGGCAGCCGCCCGGTCCGACGATCCGAACGAGTGGGAAAAGACTCAGCCATACAAAACGTCCGTCGCCAAATACCTCGCCATGCCCGGGCAGTACCTTGTGAAAAGTATTGCTCCCCTGCTGATCGGAGATTCATTGAAAGGGATCGCCGACAGCCTGTACACCAACGACATCGTGAATATGATCATGCTTGCGCAGCGCGCGATCGAATTTGACATTTCCCAGGGAAACAGCACGTCTCACCAGTTCCTGCGCCCGCTTGGCGTTGTTTCTTCAATCGAAGCGTTCCCTGACTCGAAGGAGAAATACGAAAGCGTCGCCGCCGCGCTGAAAACCGTTCAAATCGGCGGCACAACGGGCGCTACATCCGCAAACACCGCGCTTGAATGGGCCGGCGTAGACGAGCTGATTGCAAACGGCGAGCTTGACTGGGGGGTGACCGACCGCGAGTCCTTTATTGAGGCTGCCGGTATTGCCCTGCGCCCTCTGCTCCGCCTGCTTACCCACCGCACACTTAACTTCCGCGGTGAGGACGGTGTTTACGCAACTGCCATTATCCCCGGTCTGGAGGCCCTTGGCTGCAAAAACATCCTTTCCCTTGAGGATTTTGAGACTGCGTACCAAGCGGCAATCAGAGTCGTGGGAAATCCCATCAACCAAATGATGTCCGATTTATACGCTATCAACGCAAAAATGAAAGCCGACTTCGCTCTTGCGGCCATCCTCAATCCGATCCTCGACCTGCTTGAGGAGCTTGAAGCCGACGCCTTGGGAACAATCGTCCGCATCCTGCCAAACGCCGCTTATCACCGCGACGACCTCACGGCGTTTATCAACGCGGCTGTTGAAAACAACGGCGAGCTTACGATGATTTTCGAGGGTCTGGGCGGCGCGTTCGGCATTGATTTGAGCGGATCAATTGAGGATGTTGTTGCCAACGCCCTTGCCGGTCTGGGGCTGAAGCTCCCCCCGATTCCCTGGAAAGAGCTTGCGGGCGCGGGCGATCTGGACAAGGATACAAACACTGTTATCGCCGACGAATGTATTGTCTACGCTGTGTTAACTGATTTTCTTTCCGACACCGTCAACGGCGACCCGAAAGGCGTGCGGAATATGATTGCCGACGCTATGGGTGTCCCAAAATTCCTCGCGTTTATTGTTTACTTCTTCATTAAAATCTTACTTTTCTTTGCGAAACCTTTCTAGTCTAACAAACAATATGAACCGCGCCGGGACGAGAGGTGTTCCGGCGCGGTTTTTGTCGTTATTTGGAATCTTCTTGCTAAAATAGCAATCCATTCGCTCTCAAATAGGCTCCCCACACCGAATTAACAACAGCAATCACCAAACTTATGATACACATAACGAGCGCTGCCGTCATTTTGTGCGCGGCGCGGTTTTTAATCGCCATCACAAGGCCGACTATCGAGCAAGGGTATGTAACGGCAGGCAAAAGAATCGAACAAATAAGTCCAATGACTGACAATATTAATGACGCTATATGAATATTTTTAGGAGACTCCTCCTGTGTCATCAAAACGCCGCAATCGGGGCAGGCCTGCGCTTGATCCGATAGCTCCTTGCCGCATTCGGGGCAGTTAACAAATTCCATTTTTTATCCATTATTGTTAAGTTTTTACGTATTTAGTATATTCCATGTGCATTCAAAGGTTAACATATTTCGCGCATGATTTCAACAACGGCAAGCATTCGCCCGCCAAATAAAACGACCCGCAAACGATAACCGCGCCGTCCTCCCCCGCCGCGTCCCGCGCCAGCCTGAGCGCGTGTTCGGCGCTGCCGACGGCCTGTACGTCGGAACAAAACTCCGACGCAACCCGCGCCAGCTCACGCGCAGGGAGCGCTCGCGCCATGTCCGGCGCGGCTGCGATGAGCTTATCAAAAAGCGGCGCGGTGATTTCCAGATACCGCCTATAATCCTTGTCGGCCATCATGCCGCACACCGCGGCGATACGCCGCCCGCTCAAGTGACGTTTGATCACATTTTTCAACGCGAACGCGCAGCCCTCATTGTGCCCGCCGTCGATGATCACGAGCGGATTTTCAGAGACGACCTCCATCCGCGCGGGCATTTTCGCCGACGCGACTCCGCGCGCTATCGCTTCGTCCGATACCGTGAAGCCGTTTCGCGCGTCATCGGCTACAGCCCGCGCCGCCATGACCGCCGTCGCCGCGTTGAGAACCATGTGCCTGCCCATGAACGGAATTTCCATCGGTATCCCGCCGACGACCGCCCGGGTTTTGCCTATGTCCTCCGCTATGATTTCGGCGTAGTCCGCACCGGGAATCAACAGCCGGTTATTTTTGTCCGCGGCGGTTTTTTTGATCACCTCAAGCGCACCGGGCTGCTGTCCGGGATATGAGACGGTGATCCCGCCGGGCTTGATGATGCCGCATTTCTCCGCCGCGATTTCGGCTATCGTGCCGCCCAGCACGTTCATGTGGTCGAGAGAAATTGAGGTTATCACGCTTGCCAGGGGCGTTTTGATGACGTTGGTGGAATCAAGCCGCCCGCCGAGTCCCGTTTCCAGCACGACAATATCACAGGTCGTTTCCTTAAAATAGAGGAACGCGGCCGCCGTGATGAACTCGAACTCCGTGGGCGATTCACTCATGCTTTCGGCAACGGGCTTCAGGCGCGTCACGGCGTCCGCAAGCATGTCTCGCGGGATCATTTCGTTATTCACCTGAATGCGCTCACAAAAATCGACCACATACGGCGAAATAAACAGGCCCGTTTTGCAGCCTGCCTGCCTGAAAACACGGGACAGCATCGTCGCGGTCGAGCCCTTGCCGTTCGTGCCCGCGATGTGGATGAACTTCAGGGCGTCCTGCGGATCGCCGAAAGCCCGGCACAGCGCGGATATGCGCTCAAGGCCGGGCTTTATGCCGAATTTTTCGAGGGAGTGCACGTACTGAATGGCTGAAGCGTAGTTCAAAATCATCACTCACTATAGCCGAATCACAATTTTATGCTTACCCGGTTGTGTCTTAATTTTGATGAAATCCGCGCCGTTTTCTTCCGTCAGCAAAACCTCGCCGCCGCATTCAACAGCCGCCGGAGCGCCCGGAACATAAACGACCGTCTCCGCTTCCACTGGTTCATTCTGCGTGTATTCCAGCGTGAAAACGCGGTTCTCCCTGTCAAGCGCGTAGCCGCCGATCTCGCCTGTGACGGCCACGGGATACGGGCGGTTCAACTCACCCAGCAGCGCATCGTCCGTAAACGGCGTAAAGGCCCAGTACGTCTGGCTCCACTGGTATGAATCAAACAAATCCAGTAAAAAGCGGACATGCGGGAACCAGCCCGTGCCCTCTCCCCCGCCGCCCCATTCACCGGCGATAACAGGCACGTTCAGACGTTTCTGTGTTTCCCGCGCGGGGTCAAAGAAAGCTTTTATGCGAGAGTTATTGGCAAATTTGTAAGCCGGGGTATCCACCGTAAAATCGTATCCGTGCGGCGAATAGCACTGGAGCTTTTCGCGTTTGCCGTTCACCTCGATGGGATCGACGCTGAGAGGGATGCCCAGGTTGCTGTAATAGCAATGCTCGAATATGGCGATGCCGTTATCGGTTTCCTCTCGCACGGCGTTTGCCACGCGGCGCAGAAACGGGGAATACCGTTCCCGGTCAAATTCACCGATGAGCTTATCCGCCGCTTTCGTGATGTCCCCGATCACGCCGCCGTGAAGATGGTCGAGCAACTGGTCGCGCCTGTCCTTATGTATCAAGTCGCCCAGCATCCCGAAAGCGCTGATTTTCGGGTTGAACAAAATGTTTTTCGTAAGACTCATGATCAGCTTGCGGAATACCTTGCCGCCTGATTTTCCTGGGAAAGGCTCGTTAAGAAAGTCGTATCCGAGCAGCGCGGGGCAGTCTTTATAACGCGCGGCAAGCATTTTCCAGACGTCGGCAAAGCGATCCTGCACGCCCCTGCACGCGATATCCTTGTTGTCCCAAAAATTGTCGAACGCACGGTGAACGGCCTTGCCCCAGAAATAACCCTCGGCCCAGACGAATTTCGCGGGCTTCGGTTCATATGGCTCACTGAGATACGCCCACTTCGGCGCGCCGTCGCCTAATCCTTTGCCGAAGCTGCCGTAGAGATCCTGGTGCATGTCGAGGTAAATGTACACGTCCCATTTTTCGGCGCGGCGGAAAATTTCGTCAACCGACTTCAAAAAGGTTTCGTTGTACACGCCCATTTCAGGCTCAAGCTCCTCCCAGCAGACGCCGAGGCGGATCAGATTGAACCCGGCTGAAACGTACCGCTGAAAGAACTCATCGTCAAGGTCATACGGAAACACGGTGTGCGACGCGACGTCGCTGTTATGATTTTTCGAGCAGATGTTCGCGCCGTTGAAGATTCGGGCGCGTCCGTGTTCGTCCACGAAAGACATACCTTGGGTATAGATTTTGTTCATGCGTTATTCCTCCTGTTTTTTTAAGGTTGATTTATATATTAATTATACAACGGATTAGCATACAAAGTCAATAAAATCTATTGCGAAGCTCCTATATATATGGTATAATTTACAACACAAAGACATAGGGGGCTTGTTAAAATGAAAAAAGCAGTCATCAAATCGCTGGTAATCGTACTTATATTTACGCTGCTCGGCGGCGGCGGGATTGTTTCCGCGCTTGCGGCGGAGTTCAGCTTTCCGCCGCCTGAGGTGACGGATGAGCAGTGGGACGCTGTATGGAATGAGATCGACGAGACGAACTCCGCCGTCGCTCTCACGCCGGGCAGCAATGAGTCCGAGCGGAATTTCGCGTGGCAAAGCGGCGCGGAGGCGCAGGATCCCGCCGTCATGCTGAGTCTCACCAATGACATGAGCGAGCCGGTCACGTTCACGGGCACAAGCATCCTGAATAAGCTTACGGGAATGCTCACAAACTATGTGACGGTAAAAGGCCTTGAGCCGGATACGGTTTACTACTATCAGTGCTCCACCACACTGGACGAAAGCGGCGTTTACAGCTTCAAAACCGGCGCGGAGGGTGCGCTCAAGGTGATCGTAGTGGCGGATATCCATATTGAGAGCAGCGAGGACGGCGCAATCACCGAAAAAACCAGCGGCATGGTCTGGAACAAATTCCTTGAGAAGGTCGTCGCGCGTGAGCCGGACGTAAATTTCATCATGGCGGCGGGCGACAATGCGAACGTGGGCGCGGCACGGGAGTATCTCGGCCTGTTTGCCCCGCCCGTGCTCAAAAGTATCCCGCTTGCGACGTGCATCGGCAACCACGACAAAAAGGACTATCACTACAGGTATTACATGAACAACCCCAACGCCTACAAATCGCTCTTGGGCGGTATGCTGGGCGACGACTATTGGTATCGCTACGGCGACGCGCTTTTCCTCGTTTATGACAGCACGAACGGCAGCGCCTATGATCATTTCAACTTCACCAAAAAGGCCTGCGATGCGAACCCGGACGCGAAATGGCGCATCGCGATGTTCCACCATGACCTCCACGCGACCATCGCGTCTATCTCGAAAAACTTTGAGGACAGGGCGCAGCAGCTGATCCTGGACCCCATCATCTCCCATTTTGATGTGGACGCCGTCATCGTCGGGCACAATCACCGCTATATCAGAACCAATGTACTGAAAGGCGGCAGGGTAGTCCAAAGCACATTCGGGAAAAGCGAGATCACCGATCCCAAGGGCGCGATTTACTTCGGCAACACCTCGATCAATCACGTTAACACATCCTCTTTCCCGGGGGTTGTGCTTGATCTTGAGAACGCGTTTTTCCTCGGCGAGGGCGTGATGACCTATCAGGTGCTGACGTTCAGCGAGGGCCGGATGAACATGAAGCTGTACAGGCTGGACGACGGCACGGTGGCGGACGAGTTCACGATCAAAAAATCGGCGGGCAACATGCCGCAGACCGGGAAAGGCAAGCCGCTGGGGTATAATATTGTTACCGTGCTGACGTTTATTTACGCGCTTGTGGCGAAGATCGTGGAGATGAATAATTTCAATCAATTGCTAAACAAATAAACAATGTGTTGAGAACCTGTTTAGGGGACGGCGTAGAAGCCGTCCCCTATAATTTCACATAAGCGCCCTGAGTAACCCCCTTATCCCTAATTCCTGGCCCCTAATCACTCACCTAACGGCGGTAGACACTCCAATAGCGTCAGTTCTCCCGTAACCGTGAAATCCTCCGCCATGGCCGGCACAAACAGACAGTCGCCGCTCTTGGCACTCGTCCCCGCGACGCTGCCGCTGCCCGCGACGACCGCGAGCGCATACGGCTTCCCGGTGTTTCTGCGTTCATACGCGCCGCTGACCTCAAGGCGGTTCAGCGCGAAGCATGCGGTTCTGCCGTAGCCGATGATCTCCGTCAGCGCATAACCGTCCCCGCTCTCAAGGTGCTTCGGCTCAAGCTTGAATTTGTCTAAAAGCTCCTGCCGCGTGTGCTTTTCATAGTGGAAGCAGTCAAACATTTTATCGAAGCCGAGTCCCATATGGCACATAAAATCGGGCAGCTTTTCGCCGCGCATGTCGCATTTTTCGAGGCTGATGGTGTAGTCGGTCGGCTCCTGCACCTCAAGCAAAAAGCATCCCGGCCCGATGGCGTGGGGCGTGCCGCCCTCGATGATGAATACGTCGCCCGCCTTGACGGGAAGCTTGTGCATCGCGGCGGCCATTCCGGCGATATCCTGCGCGTCAAACAGCTCGCGGAGCCGCTCCTTCGTCATATCCTCCTTAAAACCGAACAGGATGTACGGCTCCTCGCCGTTTATGGCGCGGCCGTTCAGGATGTACCATGATTCGGTCTTGCCGTAGTCGGAGCTGAACAGCGTTTTGGCCGCCTGTTTATCGGGGTGCACCTGGATGGGCAGACGCTCGGCCGAGTCAAGGAACTTCGTGAGCACGCCGAAATTCACGCCGAATTTTTCGATGTGACCGACGCCCAAAAAACCCTCGGGATCGGCGTCGATCAAATCCTTGAGGTACGCGGAGGAGCCGTCCGGCAGCTCGACGCGGCTCAGACCCTCGCGCTCGGGCGTGTCCTCGCGGGGCGGGTTGTTCGCGGGCACGACGGACGCGAGCCAGTCCTCGGGAAAGCAGCCGTCGCCTCCGTCCTTGCCGCGCAGTTCATCGAGGAGCAGACCGCCCAGGTAGATGCGCCAGACCCTGTTTTCGAGCATTTTCAGTGGTTGTTTGTGTGACATGAGAAATATGTTCCTTTCTATTAAAATACAATATTATCTTGAAATTAAGCTCTTTTGTTGACTTTGAATTTTCCAACCCTTTCGGCACTGCGTGCCACTTTCCCTTGTAGGGGAGGCTAAGCGATCGATAACCACTGCCTCTCCTGCAAGGGGAGGTGGCGCGGAGCGCCGGAGGGGTTGGACTCCTGATGCGGTTACTTAAATAAAATAAATCTTGCATTTACTCACCGATTATACTATAATAATAGCAGACTTTTTAATAATAACAGACTTTTTGTATAGGGAGAATTTATCTATGATCACTCAGAATCCGCAAAGCTTTTCCGGCGTTTACGCGCTGATGCTGACCCCGTTCAACGACGACAAAACCGTTGACTATCAGGCCTATGAGGCCTACGCCGAATGGCAGGCCGCGAACCGTCCCGACCACATCTTCGCCGTGTGCGGCACATCGGAGATGGCCGTGCTGACCCTGCCGGAGCGGGAAAAGCTCGCGTCACTGACGGTCAGCCGCGCGGGCGGCATTCCCGTGTTCGCTACGGGCAACTTAGAGCCGTCATGGTTCGCGCAGGTTGAAGAGGTCAAGCGCATGTCGGCGACGGGCGTAAGCGGCCTTGTCTTTGTCACAAAAGGCATGGGCGACGATCCCGAGCGCCAATTCGCATACCTTTGCGAGCTGGCGGAACACACCGAGCTGCCGATCGTGCTGTATGAATGCCCCACTTTCCGGCCGCATAAAATGGAGGCGTCAGTCTACGGCAGGCTTGTGCAAACAGGCCGCTTCTTCGGCATCAAGGACACCACCTGTACCCTGCCGGCGATCAAGGAAAAGATCGACGTCCAGGGCGATTCAAGCGTTTTGCAGGCCAACATTCCGCTGCTGTTTGAGTCGTATAAGCTCGGCGCGCGCGGCGTTATGGCGACGACGACGTGCTGCGGCGCGAGGCTGTTCCAAAAGATGTGGGATGAGTTTTCACGGGGCGATTTGGCCGCCGCCGAAAAGACGTTCCGGCTCGTGGTTTTGCTGGACACCGCTATTGACAACGGGTTCACGAGTTCGGCCAAGTATCTGCTTGACCTTTTGGGCGTAAAAATGAACTGGATCAAGCGCGACGGCTCGGTCAATTTGAGTATTTCACGGATGCAGGCGCTTAAGGTTTACAGCGAGTGGGCTGTGGCGAACAACGCGATTTAGTTCAGTTTAAGTTGACTGTATGAGCGTAAATATGATAGATATAGCGTGAAAATACGCGTCATTGCGAGCGCGTAGAAAGCTTGGGCAACAGCAATGTTCGGGCGCGAAGCAATCCAGTCGGCAAATGGTTCAGTGCTCAGAAATCAATGGTGGTCAGGCAGCGCAATATAAGTTGCGTTACTGGATTGCTTCGCGCGCCGACCCCGTTATAAAAAGAACGTTTCTCCGCGCTCGCAATGACGCCTGACTTCTACCTGTTTTCTATTTTTTAACCGTGGTTCGCCTTAGTTCCAACGCCAAATCGCAAAGCCCTGCCTCAAAATTCACCCCGAACCGCGGGTCCGTTTTAGCTTTTTGCGTACGCGCGACGCTTTTGCTCACAAAGTCTGCCGCGATTCGCGCCGACTCATACAGCGTCCTGTCCGACAGGTATGACGCGACGAAAGCGCTGGCGAAAATATCGCCGGCGCCGGGATAATAGCCCGGGATCCTGTTTGAGGGCGCGTAGAAAAATTCGTCCATGTCACGGTCATATACGGACGCGCCGATGACGCCGCGCTCAAAGCTCACGCCCGTCAGCACGGTCTTTGACGGCCCGAGATTGCTCAGGGCTTTCAGCAGTTCCTCTATGTACTCACGCGTGTACGGCTTTTCTTTGTACTCGCGTCCCAGGAGGAACGCGGCTTCGGTCATGTTCGGCAGAATGATGTCCGCCTCCGCGCACAGCGACGTCATGGCTTTCGCGAAGTCCATGTCAAACAACGCGTACATCTCGCCCTCGTCCGCCATCGCCGGATCGACGACCACGGTACAGCGTTCATCGCGGAACGTACTGATGAACCGCTTCACGATATCAATTTGCTCAGGGGAGCCAAGATAGCCGCTGTAAATCGCGTCGAAGCGTACGCCGAGGGATTTCCAGTGATCCGTGAACGCAGCGAGGTCGCTTGTCAGATCGCGGCAGGTATAGCCCGTGAAACCGCCTGTGTGCGTGGACAGCACGGCCGTCGGCATGATGGCCGTTTCGATCCCCGCCGCCGAAATAATCGGCAAAGCGACGGTAAGCGAGCATTTGCCCAAGCCTGAAATATCATGTATCGCGGCCACGCGTTTTTGAGCTGACATGAGCGCCCCTCCTTTGATTCACGTGGATATTTTAGCACAGTTTTGTGCAAATTGCAAATAGAACCTCAAGGAGATTTAATTTTGCTGAAAAGGGATTCTAGACTTTGGTATATCGTCCCGCCGCTGCTGGCCGGGGCGCTGATGATGACGGTATATTTCCTCAACGGCATCTTCCCGTTCGGGGACGGCAGCATCGTCTATCATGATATGG
Source organism: Oscillospiraceae bacterium (assembly GCA_009779495.1). Taxonomy (GTDB): domain Bacteria; phylum Bacillota; class Clostridia; order Oscillospirales; family Acutalibacteraceae; genus UBA1425. Next base: position 17,134 of record WRED01000005.1, read on the forward strand.
GCCAGGGCAACCTCCCGATGTACTACTCCGCGTGGGACGTTCTGCACGGCGGCGGTAGCTTCCTTTTCAACTGGAACACCGCCGGCGGTATCTTCGCGTCAAATTCGCTGACCGTCCTGCTCAGTCCCGTCAACGTGATTTTCCTCCTGCTCTGCCCGCGCTCGTCTATACTGGAGAACATGTCCTTTTTCGTCATGCTGAAAATCATGATCGCCGCGTTCACCGCGATGGTATTTTTCAGCAAAAAATTCAAGATAAGCGCGTATTGGAAAGTCATTTTTAGCATACTGTACGCGTTTAACGCCTACGTGCTGCAATACTATACGAACAATTCGTGGCTTGAGCTTGTCGCGGCGTTCCCGCTTATCCTGCTCGCGCTCGACACGCTGTTCACGCGCCGGAAGATCGCGCCGTACGTCCTGATTTTGTCCTACTGCCTTATCACCCAGCTGTATATTTCCTATATGATCTATATATACCTGTTTTTGGTCGGCGGGCTGTATATCTTAATGCTGATACCGAAAGAAACGCAGAAAACGGCGATTTGGAATTTCGGCTTAGGCTCCGTTTTGGCGTTGCTTTTGTCGGCGGCTTCAGCGGCGCCGACCTACTTTTCCATGACGGCAAGTTCACGCTTTCAGAGCGCGCGGAACTATTTCCAGATCGTGTCCACCTCAACGGCAAACGTGTGGTCAAAGCGCGGCATGCTGGTCATCCTGACGGCTCTTCCGCTGGCAATTTTCCTGCTTTCGCTGCTGAAATTCCGATCTGAAAAGAGGAAGCTCGGGTTCGCGCTTTTGGCGGTTTTGGTCTGCGCGCTTCCCGTATTTTTCGAGAACATCAATCTGATCTGGCACATGGGCACCTACGTCAACTTTTCCATGCGTTTCGCGTTCATGTTCCATTTCACGCTGCTTGCCGCCGCGTGTTTCGCGCTGGAACGCTTCGGCGGTTCGCTTTTCTTCGGCGGCAAGAAGCTGTCGATTGCCGCCGGCGTCTTTGTTCCCGCGCTTTTGATTCCACTCGCGGCCTACGGCATGTACGCGCGGCTCTACAGCGACGAGTCGGTTCACTCTATGATCGAGAAAGCCAACTCAGGGGTGTTCCTCATCATTTTCGCGGCGTTTCTTGTGTCGTACCTCGCGCTGATGCGGTGCGGCGCGAAGAAGCTCGCGTGCGTGCTCATCGCAGTCGTCGCCGTGTTCGAGACGGGCTTTTTCGTTGACCGCGCCTTTTCGCACGGCAAGCCGCGCGTGGCCGAGTTCAGCCTTGATTTTGTCGGGGACTGCGACCTGATCTATGAAGAGCTTTCACTGCCGCGCGACAATCTTTCCCGCGTCAAGAACATTGATTCCTCGCTGAACACGAACTACCCGCTTTTGCTCAACTACCCATCCATGTCAAATTTTACACACATTATCCCGGCAACAATCAAGCTTTCCATGGGCAAAATAGGATATTCCAACGTCTACACGCGTATACTTGATCCAGGCGGCACATTGTTTTCCGACGCGCTTTTAGGCATCAGGCATGTCCTGTCAAAAAACGCCATTGTCGGCAATGACGCGTACCGTTTTATGGGAGAGGTTGGCGGCTATAGCCTGTATGAATGCGGCTATAAGATGCCGTTCGGGGTTGTCGCCTCGCCGGAGATCACGCGGCCGGATATCTTCGGACAAAACGTGTTCGAGACAAACAACAACATCGCGGCCGCGCTCACAGGGCTTGACGGGCCGCTGTTTGAGTTCCCCGAAGCGCAGCGCGACGACTCCGGCGGCAGTATAACATATACTTTCCGTGTTGATGAAAGAAGCGAGCTGTACGCCATTTTTTCCGCGATGAAGAGGCGCAAGGGCATACGCGTCTATGTCAACGGCGATCCCGTGCCCGTGCCGTCCTTGGGTGACCAGATGAACACGCGTTACAGCGCGACTTTCAACAACGGCATACTGAATCTGGGGACTTTCGAGGACGAGGACGTCCTCGTCAAGATAGAGCTGATTGACCGTGAGCTGACGCCCGACAATCTGCGGGCACGTTTCGCTTTGCTCCCGCGCGACAGGCTCGCCGCGCTTTGCGAAAGCCAGGCGGGACGAACGACCGCGACTGCCGGAAAGCGTTCACTGTCCGCGGCGGCGTATTCGGAGTCGGGCGGCGGCGTGTTGTTTTTGCCTGTGGTGTACGACGAGGGCTGGTCGTGTACGGTGAACGGCAAGCCCGCCGAGGTCAGGGAAGCGCTCGGCACGTTCATCGCCGTGGAGCTTGAGCGGGGCGAGAATCAGGTCGAGCTGAGATTTTTCCCGCAAGGCATGAAGATTGGCGCGGCCGTGAGCATATTGTCCCTGCTTGCGTTGATTTTTATTGTGCTGTATAATAAGGTTAAAAACGTTGATCCGAACCGCTCAAACAAGTTCTTAACGGCGCTTCGGGTTGGATATTTCGCCGCGCTGGCGGTTGCGTTCACGGTGGCCTATTTTGTGCCGATGGTGTATAAGATTTTTATGGCGGTATATGATTTGTTTTGATACGGAGGCTTCCATGAAAAAAATAAGCATACTCGTCCCCTGCTTCAACGAGGAGGAAAACGTTCGCCCCATGTGTGAGGCTTTGACTGCCATGGCTTTTGGGCAGCTTTCGGGCTACGATTACGAGATCATTTTCATCGACAACCATTCCTCCGACCGCACACGCCGGATCATCGAGGAGCTGTGCGCCGCCGACAAGCGCGTCAAGGCCATTTTCAACTGCAAAAACTTCGGCCAGTTCAACTCCCCCTACTATGGGATGCTTCAGGCGACGGGCGACTGCGTTGTGCTGATTTGCGCCGATTTTCAGGATCCCGTCGATATGATCCCGCGCTTTGTCGGGCAGTGGGAGCAGGGGTATAAAATCGTCTGCGGCGTCAAGGCGTCCAGCCGTGAGAGCAGGCCCATGCGCCTTATGCGCACCTGCTATTACAAGCTGATCAAGCGTTTGAGCAGCACGGAGCAGATTGAGCATTTCACGGGCTTCGGCCTGTACGACCGCTCGTTCATCGAGGTTCTGCGGCAGCTCGACGACCCGACGCCGTTTTTGCGCGGGATCGTGGCTGAATTCGGCCCGAGCCGCAAGGAAATCCCGTATGAGCAGGCAAAGCGCCGCGCCGGAAAAACCCACAACAGCTTCTATACGCTGTACGACGCCGCGATGCTCAGTTTCACCTCCTACACTAAGGTCGGCCTGCGCGCCGCGACGTTTTCCGGGCTTATCATCGCGCTGATAAGCGTCGTCATCGGGTTGGTTTATTTCGTGCTCAAGCTGATTTACTGGGACAGCTTTCCCATGGGTATGGCGCCGGTGCTGATCGGCATGTTTTTCCTGGGCGCTGTTCAGCTGTTCTTTATTGGATTTTTGGGCGAATATATTCTTAACATCAACACAAGGGTCATGAAGCGTCCGCTTGTCATTGAGGAAAAGCGGATCAACTTTGAGTAACCGCTGATTAAATCGGAGGTTATTTGACGAATAAATTCAGTTAACCCGCAAATTATAATAATAGGAGTGAAAGCAACATGTCAATTAAGCATCTTTTGCCGGACAATTTCGAGGATACTGTCAAAAACGCGGCTCTGCCTGTAATCGTTGATTTCTGGGCATCCTGGTGCAATCCCTGCCGCATGATCGCGCCCGTGCTTGAGGAGCTTGCCGACGAGCTTGACGGCAGGGCGGAGGTCTGCAAGGTCGATGTGGACGAGGCGGGCGACATCGCGGCGGGCATGGGCGTGATGAGCGTGCCGACCATCATGGTTCTTGTCGGCGGCAAGGAGAAAGAACGCGTCGTCGGATATCGGAGCAAGGATGAGCTGATGGCGATCGTCGGCAAGTATGTCTAAACAAAGAAAAAAGCTTGACAAATCAAGCTGTGTTGTGTATAATGGAGATACAAAAGGTGGCGTGGTCACGGACGGTCGCCCCCGTAGAATTGCAGAATTAACCGCTATCTTTTGAAAGGGAAGCGGTTAATTCTCGTCTTTGCCAAGGAGACGGTCAAGCAAAATCAAAATTATGATAAGCAAGATTATATGCTCCATCGCACGGCCTCCTTTCCGGAGGCAGGATTAACCGCCCGCGTCCGCGGGCTCGCGCCACTTTCGGGCATCCGTAAAGGACGCTACGCAAGCAGTATATCAGGGTGCGCGAAAAAAGTCAATATTTTTGCTTTGCCGATCTTTGTTCGTGTTTTCTAACGAAGATTGGCATTATTTGTTCGTGAAAACCGACGGCCTTGTCGAAAATAATCGCTTTTTCTCTTGACTTGCCGCACAATAACCTTTACAATTAGTATGGATAGATTTTGACGTTTTATGTCACAAAATTGCTATATGTTGATGTTGGAGGATGATAAAGATGAAATGCGGAAACTGCGGAAGCATCGTCCCGGACGATCTGGCGATTTGCAACGTCTGCAAAAAGCCGGTCATCTCGAAACGCGCGGACGGGGATGTCGTAATGTGCCCCTGCTGCGGCGAAGAACATTTCAAAGGCATTGAGCTGTGCTCGAAGTGCGGCACATCGCTTGCTCCGCCGAAAGAAAAGCCCGAACATGCGGAACAAAGCGCGGCTCGTCAGCCGCGTAAGCCGGCCGCAAAACGCGGTTCACCGCACGAGAGGAAGCCGCGCCTAAACAAGCGGTTTATCCTCGCTGTTGGTGTCCTCGCGGCGATTGCGGCCGGCATTGTGCTTTTGATTGTGCTTCCGCGCGGCGGTGAAAAGCCTGACGCCTCCCAAAGCACAAACGCGGTTCAGTCGTTTTATTCAAAGGCCGACGGCAAAACGAGTTTCTTCTATGAGGGGAAGCCGCTTGGCGCGGTTGACGGTGAGGCTCGTTTTGTTTCTGCTTCCACGGGCGGCGGCAAAAAAGCTGTTCCGACTGCGGACGGTTTTCTCTACTTTGTTGACACATCGGGAATGAAGCTGGTTGACCATGGCGGCATAATGGCTTATAACATTGACATGCCGCTCAACGGGGCTTATATCGCATATCTCAAAGAAAATGCCGCTGATGAAAGTACAACGGCCGCATCCGCGAACCCGCCCGACGCAAATGGCGGCAGGTCTCTTTATATCTATAATACCGCCGACGGCACAGCCACGTTTGTCGCGCCGAACGTGGCCGGCAGTACGATTTGCTTTGACCCCGCCGGTAAAACACTGGCTTACGCCACTATATTGGGTTCGGACGGTTTTGAGTGCTACATGTATCATACCGCGGACGGGGTTTATGAGCCGGTCGGCAAAAATACGCGGATCATTGCCATGACTGAAAACGCCTCTATGATATACTATCTCAAGTATGAAGGCTTTGACGATACTCAGGTTATCAAGCTGTTCGTAAAGAAAACCGGGGAATCTGAGGTAAAGCTAGGCGAGTTCGCCCACCTGCCCGATCTGTGCACGTACTTCTCATCGGATTTCAGTGAGCTTGTATTCAGCGTAAACGGCGATGCGGGCAATTTCTTCATCTCCGCGAACGGCGCGGACAAGAAGCGGCTGTCCGGAGGCTTTAAGCCGGTTTACGGCGTTTCAGACCCGGAGCATGACCGCACGGCGGTTTTGCCCGTCAAAACCTCTTTCGCCGAGACGTTTTACCTTGACGCCGCGTCCGATCTCTACATGATAAACGCCGAAACATTGTCGCCGGCTTTGGCCGCCCAAAACGTAAGCGCCGCGAAAACCGCCGATTCCGGCAAAACGCTTTACTATATCGACGGCAATGATTCCTTGTATCGGTGTAAAGCCGCCAATATCTCGGGCGGAACAAAGCTGGCCGGGCATGTCAGGCGGTTCGCGGCGTCAGACGACGGCAAGCGCGTCTATTATTTGAACAGCGACGGCGAGCTGCGCTGCCTGCAAGGCGGTGAGGACTTCGTCGTGTCCGAAAAGATTTATGACACGGGGCGTGATCTGTGGGTTGTCGGCTCAACCGTATATTTTTTGGAGGATTATTCAAACGGCAGCGGCATACTCTATTATTCCGCAGACGGCAAGGCGAAAAAGGCCGTTTCGGGCGCGGACAATGTGTATGATGTGCGTGTTGACATGTCAGGCGGCGTGTATTATATGTCGGACTACAGCGAGGTTTCAGGGTCGTATGATTTGTTCTACGGCAAGGAAGATGTGTTTAGTCAGGTGGTAACTGATAGTGAACCGAGCACGTGATCAAATCAGCTAAAAAGAGGTGTCTCTATGCCCTTGACCGCCATCATAAACGCCGACGTGGTGCTCGAGAATAAAATACTGCGCCGCGCGGACGTCGTCGTCAAGGACGGCAAAATCCACAGCGTCGGCGTTCCCATCGGCAACGATTTTCCCGGCGGGATCATAGACGGCAAGGGACTCACGCTTTCCCCCGGGTTTATCGACATTCACTGTCACGGCGGCGGCGGACACGACTTCATGGACGCGTCCGCCGAAGCTTTTATTGGCGCGTGCGAGCTTCACGCGCGGCACGGAACCACGTCGATTTTGCCGACGACCCTGGCCGGTGACGAGGACGAGTTGCTGGATACTTTCCGCGCGTTTCATGAATCGAAAGGCAAAAATCCAGATGGCGCGAACATGCTTGGCCTGCATCTGGAGGGGCCGTATTTTTCGCGGGAGTATCGCGGCGCGCAGGACGAAAAATATATCACCGACCCAAGTCCCGCGCAGTACAGGCGCATTTTTGACGCGGCGGACGGCTGTATTCTCCGCTGGAGCGCCGCGCCCGAGCTGCCCGGTTCACGGGAATTCGGGCGTTTCCTTACCCAAAACGGAATCGTCGCGGCAATCGCCCATTCGTCGGCGACCTATGACGACGTGCTGGCCGCCTTTGACGACGGGTTCCGGCTCGTCACCCACCTGTACAGCGGTATGTCGAGCATCACGCGGGTCAACGGCTTTCGCGTACCGGGCGTCGTCGAGAGCACGTATCTCATCGACGATATGTATGCCGAGCTGATCGCCGACGGCTGTCACCTGCCCCCTGCCCTGCTCCGCCTGGCGTACAAGTGCAAGGGCGCGGACAGGCTCGCGCTGGTTACGGACGCGATGCGCGGCGCGGGAATGCCCGAGGGAGAAAGCGTCTTGGGCAGCATGAAACGCGGCCAGCCCGTGTTGATTGAAAACGGCGTCGCCTACACCGCCGACCGCTCGGCTTTCGCCGGAAGCGTCTGCACGGCGGACAGGCTCGTCCGTACGATGGTTCATGGCGCGGGTATCCCGCTTGTCGACGCGGTGAAGATGATCACCTTAACGCCCGCGAGGATACTCGGCATTGGGCGAAAAAAAGGCCGCGCCGAGGCGGGCTTCGACGCGGATCTTGTGCTGTTTGACGATAATATTAATGTTAAGATGACAATGATCGGCGGATGGGTAATCAGCACTTTCAAATGACAAGCGCAGAAAACGCCAGTATCCCGATGTTGTCACGATATATCCGTCCGAACTGGCTGATATCCAGCGGATTCACGCCCCTGCCGCACTCTATCGTGTAGCCCGGGCGGTTGAACTGCTGGATGAACCAGTCCTTGTATCCGGCGTGGCCCGACGCGTAAGGGGTATCCAGATAGGCGTAGCCGCTTACCCGGGACAAAAGCCGCACGATTTCATACGACCGGGGCGGCATGTAGTCAAGATAACGCCAGAATATGATCTCGCCCTGTGTGTGATACGCCAAAGTGAGATCGCAGTCTATTCTGCGGGTGTAGTCGGCCATCGCGCGGCTCTCCGGCTCGGACAGCGGAGCTTCGCCGACATAATCCCTCGGCCCCGGCGCGGTATAGCCCTGCGCGAATTTTATGTCCCGCGCGATTTCCCATCCGGCGGGATAGTTCAGGTTCAGGTCAACACCGCGTATATTTGCTTTCCAGCCGTCGGGGAATGGCAGACGCAGGTAATTCATGGCTCTCGCGGACTCATAGGTCTCACTTCCGGGAGGTATGGCGCCGGTCACGAGGTTGACACCGTCGGGATTGACCATGGGAACGAAGAATATGCTTGCTTTATTGTACATCTCGTCAGCCATGCATCCCAAAAGCGCGCCGGGCGTGGAGTACGCATAGGAGTATTGTTCCAAAAAGCGCATGAGCACAGGCGTTGTGATCCATTCGTTCGCGTGATGAGACGCGTTGTACATCACCCTTTGGCTCCCCCGGCCGACCACGAGCGCGTAAAGGTTGCGTCCCTGAATACTGCGCCCGATGACCGACAGGCGGATGAAAGGATACCGCGCCTTCAGCCCGTCAACGCAAAACGACAGCAGCTCGTATGTAAAGCTGATGTTTGTGGGCACGACGTCAAACCCCAACGGAACGACCAGCGAGCGGCCGGGCACCAGATTTTCGGGCGTAACTTCGGGATTCGCCGTCAAAATGGCCCGGACCGTCGTGTTGTGCCGCCGCGCCAGCGAGAACAGCGTATCTCCCGGATTGATCCTCCATACAAGGTATCCCGTGATATACCGCGTCAGCGTCGCCCATGTCATGCTGCCAACGATGCCGTCAGCCACAAGACCGTTTTGGGCCTGAAAGCCCGTCACCGCTGTCCGGGTGCGCTCACCGAAAACGCCGTCGGGCGTTAAGGGGTATCCCGCCCGCGTCAGCGCCGTTTGCAGCAGTTGGACGTAGGGGCCGAATGAGCCTTGTCTCAGGATTTGCATGGCTGTCCCCCTTAGAACCTGTTTAGCATCTTCCACGCGGCAAACTTTTGATAAAATTAGGCGAGATGCTAAACAGGTTCTTATATAGTTGAAAGGTTAATATTATTATATGCTAAACAAATATTTCGGCGACAAAGCATTCTGGCAAACCACCCTGTCACTCGCTCTTCCCATCGCCGTGCAAAATCTGCTGTCATGCTCTTTCACCCTTATGGACACCGTCATGGTCGGGCAGCTGGGCGACGTGTCGCTGTCCGGCACTGGCATGGCCTGTCAGTGGAGCTGGCTGATGACGCTCGTTTTCTTCGGGCTGAGTTCGGGCACGGCCATGTTTGTCTCACAATACTGGGGCGTGGGCGACAAAAAAAGCATTCGCAGGGTGTTTGGGATGACTGTGCTGATCTCCGTCTCCGTGTCGGTCGTTTTCATGCTCGCGGCCACGCTGATTCCCGAGCATATCGTCGGCATTTTCAACAGCGACCCTGGCGTTATCAGCGAGGGCGCGGCGTATCTCCGCATTTTGGCGTTCTCTTTCCCCGCTACCGCGCTGAGTATCTCCATGTCCATCGTCCTGCGCTCTACAGAGAATGTCAAGCTGCCGATGTACGCGTCCGGCATCGCGTCGGCAACCGATGTCGTGCTCAACTACGTGATGATTTTCGGTGCGCTGGGATTTCCTTCCATGGGCGTACGCGGCGCGGCCTTGTCCACGGTCATTTCTACGTGGATGAGTCCGCTGATCATGTTTGTTGTTTCTAAAAAGCAAAATAACATACTGATCGGGCCATTTAAGGAGTTGTTCGGATTCAACCGCGGGATGGTGACGGAGTACGTCAGAAAAGCGTCGCCCGTCATCCTCAACGAGGGTATGTGGGGACTGGGCACGGTCATGTTCAACGTGATTTTTGGGCGGCTCGGCTATGAGCAATACGCCGCCGTGGCGATCCAGAAAACCGCTTTCGACTTTTCGTTCATCTTCTTCGCCGGGCTTTGCAGCGCGTGCTGCGTCATTGTGGGCAAGTCCATCGGCGCGGGCAGGCTTTATGAGAGCTATGCCCACGCGCGGCGGTTCGCGGCGCTCGTGCCGTGCTTTTCGATCGTAGTGGGCGGCGTTTTGGTCCTGCTGCGCCACCCTTTCGCCGGGCTGTTCAACCTCAACGGCAACATTACGGAAACGACGCTGCAAAGTGCCGTCGGCATCATGGCCATATCCGGGTTTGAGCTTGCCCTGCGCAACATTCCGTTTATTCAGATCGTCGGCATCTTCCGCTCGGGCGGAGATACGGCAGTCGGCATGAGGTACGATTTTATCTGCCTGTGGCTCATCTCCCTGCCGCTGACCGCCCTGGCCGCGTTCGTGCTCAAGTGGCCTTTCGCCGCCGTTTTCGCCACCATGCTTTTGGCGGAGGATGTGCTTAAATCGGTTCTTTGTGTGCGGTATTTTCGATCAAGGAAATGGATTATGCCGGTTACTGAGGAGGGAAAAGCGGCGCTTGCCAATTGAGAATTCGAATCATGGGTTGAGAAAACAGGTAAAATTCAGGCGTCATTGCGAGCGCGGAGAAGCGTTGAGTAATAACAGGGTCGGCGCGCGAAGCAATCCAGTTGCACAACTTTATTGCGTTGCCTGACCACTTCTGACTCCCAAGTATTTTCGACTGGATTGCTTCGCGCACAAAAATTGCTGTTGCTTAACGTTTCTCCGCGCTCGCAACGACGTGAATTTCACCCCATATCTATCATATTTACTCATTATGCAACGCGTGATTCGCATTGAAAATTTAAAATTACAGAGAGGACGATAACCATGCCCGATTTTACACAGGAATTCAACAGCATGTTCCGCGAATACGACATACGCGGGCGCGTAAGCGACGGGGAGCTTTGCCCCGAAAACGTCTACCGCGTCGTAAAAGCCTACGCGAAATATCTGCGCCGTCGCCGGATCAAAAAGGCCGCTGTCGGCTACGATAACCGCGACTGCTCACCCGCGTTCGCGGAGGCGGCAGTCAAGGCATTACTTGAACTCGGCATAGACGTTTATTTCGTCGGCCTGACGCTGAGTCCCGTGGCGTACTTCGCACAGTATCATCTTGAGTGCGAGGGCGCGGTGATGATCACCGCCAGCCACAATCCAAGCGGCTGGTCGGGCTTCAAGCTGGCCAAGGGCTATTCCGCAACGCTTGAGCCGGACGACATCCGCGAGGTGTACTCCCTGGTCGATACGGACGACGCGCCGTACACAGGCGTTCGTGGTTCGATCACGGAAGTTGACGTGCGCGGCGCGTACATCGACAAGGTGGTCAGCCTGATCGACATGGGTCCGCACAAGCCAAAAATTGTGCTGGACGCGGGCAACGGCGGCGCGGGACTGTTCATCTATGAGATATTCCAGCGGTTGGGTTGCATGACTTTTCAGTTGAACTGCGACCCCGACGTCACGTATCCCCACTACTTCCCCAATCCCTCCGACTTAAAGGGCAGGGCAAAGCTGCGCGAAACGGTGACTCACCCGTACATCAAAGCTGATATCGGGCTTTCTTTCGACGGAGACGGCGACCGTTTGGGCGTCATCGACGGCGGCGGCAACGATATCTGGAGCGACATCATCCTTGCGTACCTCGCGAAAAACCTGCTGAAACGCAAGCGGGGCGCGGCTGTCGTGTACGACGTGAAATGCTCGCAGGCTTTGACTCAGGTTGTGGAACAAAACGGCGGTATACCCGTCATGTGGAAAACGGGGCACTCCTACATCAAGTCGAAGCTGCGGGAACTGGGCGCCGACCTGGCCGGTGAGCGCAGCGGGCACATTTTCATCGGCGGGGACGACTACTATGGCTTCGACGACGCGGTTTTCGTGGCGGCCAAGCTGGTTGAGGCGTTGTCCCACGACGGGGACGACATCGCGGGGGCTGTCGCGAAATTCCCGCAATATGTGACGTCGCCGGAGATCAAGGCACACTGCGCCGACCATCTTAAGTACGGCGTCGCCGAGGAACTCACGAGGGAGTTCAGGGAGCGGTTCCCCGGCCGCGTTAACGACATATGCGGCGCGCGGGTGCAGTTTGAGCGCGGATGGGGGCTTGTGCGTGCGTCGTCGAATCTGCCGGAGCTTGTGCTGATCTTCGAGGCCGACACGATGGACGCGCTGATGGAGATTCGGCGGGTATTCCGGGATGTGCTGGGCAAATACCCCGATGTTTCAAGCGATTGGGAGAATGATGTGTGAGTGTTTTTCCGCGCTGTAACGAATAATAGATGTAAAGCAGGAACAAGCATGTGCCCCTGCACAAAAAAGGAGGTTATTCCCATGAAAAAATCACGTGTTTTCGCGCTCGGACTCGCCCTGATCATGGCGCTCTTACTGCTGGCAGGCTGTTCAAAATCCGTTGGGAGAATGGAGGCTATTGAGGCTCCCGCTATGATGGACCATGCGCGTTCATATGACGCGTATGAAGAGGAAGCGGCAATCGCCGAAGGAGTCTACTATGGAAACGCGGTAAAAGCGACAAGCGGCTACTGGTCAACGACGAATCAAACAACCGCGCCCGGTGACGGAGGCTCTTTAGCGTCCTCCATCACCGACCGTTACGTCATCGCGAACGCGCGGCTCGAGCTTCAAACAAAGCAGTACGAAAAACTCAACCTTGACATCCAGGTGAAGCTTGATGAGCTGAAAGGTTATGTCGAGTCCAGCAACGAGTACAACTACGATCACGGCCGGTACGAAAGCCTGACCGTCAGGGTGCCCAGCGACCAGCTCGACGCGTTCATGAGCGGGCTGGAGGATAACGCGACGGTCATCAGCAAGGACGTTTCCTACACCGACGTCACGAACGAGATGATCGAGACGGGCAGTCGTAAGAAAGCCCTCGAAACGGAGGAAACTGCGCTGCTGGCGATCCTCGCGAAAGCCGAAACCGTGGAGGACATCATCAGGGTGCAGGACAGGCTTTCCAACGTACGCAGCGAGCTTGAGAGCTATGCGCTCAAGCTCCAGCGGCTGAACAACCAGGTGAATTACAGCACCGTTTACATGAGCATCCGCGAGGTCGAACGCATTTCCGCGCCGTCGCAGACCTTCAGGGCGCTGGCAGAGTCCGGCTTTGTGAATAGCCTGAAAGAGATCGCCAGAGGATTTCGGTCGTTCGCGATCTGGGTTATCGGGTCGATACCGTATTTTGTGCTGATCGTGGTTATTTGCGTGCCGGTTGTGGCTTTGATTGTGCGGAAAATCAGGAAACGTAGAAAGGCAAAGAACTCATAGAGTCTAACAGCAACAACAGAAAGTTCGGAAAGTAGTTTTCCGAACTTTCTGTTGTTTTCTGCTCACTGTGTTTTGATCGACATAATTCTCAATTGACCGCTAAAAGCTCCGTCCGCCCCCGCCATGCGTCGCGCCGCTGGACGACGTGTGCGTACTGCTTCCGCTCCCGCCGCTGAACCCTCCTCCGCCTCCGCCGCTTGAATGCGAGCTTGGAGGCGGCGGGGGAGGCTTCGGAACTCTGTGCACGTTACGCCGCAGGAAAACGTCGGACTGATTCTTCAGCGCGAATTGGTGATTGGCGTTAAAATCATAGCTGTATGCGCTTTGCTTCATGGAATATGAGCGGCTGACCCTCACATAAATGACGGCGGCCACGCCCGCGCCGATGATCAAGCTCAACAGAATTTCGGGCAAGGTTAATTCCCGGTAAGGGGTATAATACGTGCCGCCGTAGTGTTCCTCATACCAATTGTCGTCATACCAGTCGTAGTCGCCGGGATCGTCTGGAATATTATCGGGATCGTAGTTGTACTGACCCTCCGGGATGCCCAACTCGACCATCTCACGCAGGCGCGTGGTCACGTCCCGCGCCGACTGCGCGAAATTCCCGGCGGCAAGGTTATCAAAGGCGATGTCAAGCAGTTCCTCCAGACGGTCGTCCGTCACATAGCGGATCATCAGGCCGCGGGTCGATATATACACCTCGCGGTTGCTCATGTCTATCAGGTAGAGCAGGCCGTCCCTGTCATTTCCCTCGCCGAAGCCGCCCAAGTCATAGTAATCGTCGGCGAAGTCCCGTGTGCCGCCGCCCGGTACGTTTTTGCTTGTGAGGATCACAAGGTCCATGGAGGTTTCGGCGGTGAATTCCTCCGCACGCTTCTGCAGATCCGCTATATCGCTCTGTGAAAAGAGCGCCGCGTCATCGAACACGCGCTGACCGGCAGCGCTTACGGTAATTCCCAACAAACATATAAGCGTGAACAAAGCGGTTAAAACGGCAAAGCTTTTTCTTACCATAGGAACCAACCTCCCAGACAAAGAATGGCCGTTATCGCCGCGCCGACCGCCGCGCACACGCCCATGAGTCGGCCCTTGTCCAAGGGCAGCTTGCCGCAGGACTTGCCGCTTTGGCCGTTGATGGCATAGTAGTACATCTCGCCGTCGCGGCCCTTGTAGGTCAGTATCCACGCAGGCAGCAGCGCGTATTTGTACCGCTTTTTGTTAAATGTGACAGTTGTCTGTCCGCTCAAACCCGAATAGCGCGTATCCTGCTTGAGCAACCGGTCAGCGTAATTTTTGGCCTCGCCCTCCGCGCCGCCGCTGATCTCCGCGCTTTCAATGTCGCGCTTTTCGGCGAAAAATCCCGACAGGTAGCCCATGGAAAAGTCTTTCATCTTCGAGCAGTCGTAGGGATGAACGCCGTCGCTCAACTGGCGGTCGGCCTTTTTCAAAGCGCCGCGCATGATGTTGTCAAGCCGGACATCGGCGTCTCTCGTCACGCGGTAATGCTCCGTAACCGTGATGTCCTCGGTCGCGGTGGACGAACGGCTGACCAACGTCCCCTCGCCTGAAAAACGCGCGTCCATCTCGAAATCAACCGCCCAGTACGGGAAATACACGCCCTTGATATGCTCAATACTGCTTTGCTCAAAAAAGCTCTTGGGCACGAATTTTTTCGATTTTGCCCACTTCATGAACTGCTCCGTGGCGCTTTTTTTGTCAACGGCGAAAGGAATGACCGTGTCCGGCTTCATCCCGCCCGCAAGCCGCCCCGACAGCACAACCGGATTGTGGCAGTAATAGCAGGTTGTAGCAGCTGTTGTGGCGTCCGTCACGATTTCCGCGCCGCAGCTGTCGCAATGGTACACCGCGCCGTCTGTATCGTTCTTTTCTGCATTTTGCTTTTTTTCCTGCTCTTCAGACAGCCGCTTGAGCGTTTCCTCATTGAAAAGGCCGCCGCAGTATTCGCACTCGAAAGCATTGTCTGACGGGCTGAATTTGAGTCCGGCTGTGCAGTTCGGGCACTTAAAGGTTGTTGATGGCATTAGCAGACCTCCTACAAACTACGAAACAAATCATCCATTAGACTTCTTGCATAACTCTCTCTGAGAGTTATGACCGATGAGTATTTTCAACACTCATCGGCACAAAACCAAGCGTTTTGCAAGAAGTCTATTGCACATCGTTCTCATCAAAAATATCTCCGCACTCCGGGCAAAACTTCGGCGGATTCTTCGGATCCTCAGGCTGCCATCCGCACTTGTCGCATCGGTAAAACGGCGCGCCCTTGGGACGCGGTTTCCCGCATTCGGCACAGAAGTTCCCTTTATTCACCGCGCCGCAGGAGCATGCCCAACCGTCGGCGGCCGGCCTTGGCTTACCGCATTCGGCACAGAATTTGCCGGTGTTGCCGTTCACTCCGCAGGTGCAGCTCCAGCCTGCTGCGGGCGGTGCGGAAGCCTGCTGAGGCTGCTGCGCTCCCATCTGGAACAGACTCTGCGCGTTCATGCCGCCGGCCATGTTCGCCATGTTCATGCCCGCGAAGCCCATGAACGCACCGCCCGCGCCCTCGTTTTTGGCCGCGCCCTGCATCGCCTCGGCCTGCGCGCCGACGAGATGCGCTGCCGCCATGTTCGGATTGCGGAAAGCCGCATTGCGCTGCAGCTCCTTGATCATCTTCTCGTCCTGCTCGTCCGCCTTGACGGAGCTAACGCCGAAGCTGTAAATGTCGATACCGCGCAGCTCGTGCCATTTCTTTGACATCACATCGTTGAGCGCGTCGGCCAGCTCGGCGGTGTGTCCCGGCAGCGCGCTGTAGCGGATGCCCATGGCCGAGATTTGAGCGAAAGCGGGCTGGAGAGCCGTCAACAGCTCCGTGCGAAGCTGCCCGTCAATGGTTTCGCGTTTGTAGTCCTCCGTCACGTTGCCGCAGACATTGGCGTAAAACAGCATCGGATTCGTGATCTTATACGAATATTCGCCGTGGCATTTGATGGAAATATCCACATCCAGCCCGATATTTGTGTCAACGACCCGAAACGGAACGGTGTTGACCGTGCCGTACTTGTTGCCGACGATCTCCTTTGTATTGAAGAAATAGACACGCTGATCCTTGGGCGCCTCGCCGCCAAAAGTGAAGCGCTTGCCGATGTTTTTGAACACGGCGGAGATATTTTCTTTCTTAAAGCCGCCGTACATCAGCGTCGGCTCGGTGGACACGTCATAGAGGAATTCGCCCGATTCGGCGCAGAGATCGACGACCTTGCCCTGTTCGACGATGATCATGCACTGCCCCTCGTTGACGGCAATGATCGAGCCGTTGGAGATAATATTGTCAGTGCCCCTGGTGTTGCTGCTGCGTCCGCTCACGCGCTTTTTGCCCTTGGTGACAAGCACCTCCTGGCTCAACGATTCGCAGTAAATATATTCGCGCCACTGGTCAGCCAAAACGCCGCCCGCCGCGCCGATACCCGCTCTGATAAGTCCCATGTTTCTGCCTCCTTTTTAATATGCGCGGGCGTATGCTATACGCCCCTACAGGCATGACGCAATTGTTACTTAAAGCTGATACTCTGTAAAACAAGCCTTGTCATCGGTTTTGTCTCCTCATTTTCCGCCCTGACTTCGATGACCATCATATTTGCGCTGTTCATCATGACCTGATAATGTTGGACTTCCACCCCCGCGTCATCATACGACGCTATGCTGCACAAAATGCCGCCGATCCGCCCGTTGCTCCTCTGGGCCGATTTCGCTTTAAGCAGCTCCGCGAACATCTGATCGCTTTTCGCCTTTGAGATGTTCTTCTCGACCTTTATGTCTATCGTCGTCGTTTTGCTGTTGGCGTCGGTCACGCTTCTGGTCGCGTAGAGCGTCAGCGCGTTGGGATCACTCGAGGAAGTCGCCCTCGACCACTCGGTGGGAGAATAGACATAGTACGAGTCCATTTTCATGACCTCGGAGTTAGTCGGCCCCTTGTTTTCCGGGTCGGCTACCTCGGAAATCGTCGTTCCGGCGTCGTCAGCGTTGTCCTTACAGGCGGCGAAAACCAACAGCATAGACAGCGCAAGCAGAATAGCAAGCAATTTTTTCAATGTAATTCCTCCAAATTTAGATATTAGATGTTAGATGCTCAGGTTTTTGACGCGGTTGTCTGGCCGCATCTAACATCCGGCGTCTACCGTCCGGATTACGGCATGTAGGGATCACTGCCCTCACCATAATCCTCCGGCATGATATACGGCGTGATGTACCTGATCGTGAAATCAATGCCCCACTGTCCGCGCGCGCCCTGCCATCTGCCCGAATGCGGCTCGATGGAAACCATGCCGTCGTAGCCCTGGGTGTACAGAACGCTCATCACAGACGGCCAGTCGGTCTGATCGAGCCCGGCGGGCGGATCGTCGTAATGCTCTTCATCTATGTACATCGAGCCTTTCAGATGAAAGTGGTACACGCGGCTGCCCCACTCGCGCAGCTCCTCAAGATACGCGCCCTCACGCGATACGCAGTGCGACACGTCGTACTTGATGCCTAAATCCGGCAACTCGCCCAAAACGCGTCTCCACTGCTTGGGCGTGATGACGAAGTTCGCCCAGTCGCAATTGTATACGGCGATCTTCACGTTTTTTCCCTCGGCGTAGTCGAGGAGCGATTTGAAGTAGGCGATCGCTATGGCGATGTTTTCCTCCGCGGATTTGCCGTTTGTGTAGTTGCATCCGCAGTTGTACACGGGACAACCCAAAAGCGACGCCGCGTCTATGAGATTTTTGTCGTGCTGAAACGCCCCGGGGATCACCTCGCCGTTTTCGTCAATGCGTTCCATCCCCCATCTGCCGATGGAGCCTACCTGTACGCCATAGGTCTCGGAATAGCCCTTGATTTGCGGCGCGCTGTCCAGAAATTCCTTGCTGTCGCAGTCGTGATTCACGCAGAACTCGACCATCCCAAGCCCCTTGCTTTGCACATAGGCAAAATCCTGCTGAGTCCATCCGTTTATGATACCGAGTTTCACAATACCGCTCCTTTATACGATTATTCAGGCGTAAAATGCCCTAAGGCTATCATACTTTAATCGGCGCGAAAGTTCAATAGATTTTCAGTATTTTAACATTAAATTCACAATATGTATTGCAAAAAAACATAGAAAATGTTATAATTGATCTACCCATAAAAAACATAGAAAAGAGGGTTACACAAATGAAAAGAATCATCGCGATTACCCTGGCGCTGCTCATGGCGCTGACTTTGGCGGCCTGCGGCGGAACTAAAGACCCGGAGACCACGACAACCGAAGCCGAAACAGTGTACGAGCCGGAAACCGAACCTATCTGGACCGAGCCTGAGTCGGTAACAGGCGACGAGGAACCCGGTGAAGTCATCACGGAAGCTCCCTCGGTCGCCGATCCCGTCACGCCCGACGGTTCTATCACGTCCACCACAGAGGCTGACAAACCAAAAGGTGAATTTGACCCCCCTGAAAACCTCGGTTCTCTGAGCAAAGCGGAGCAGATTGCGTATCTTAACAAAATCGTTAACCGCGTGCGCAAGGAAAAGCCCGGCTTTACAAAGGACTATAAGGAAGAATTAGGGACAATGTCATTCACCGGCGTCGTCAGCGCGGCACAGGGTATTATTGACAGTATCAAAAATGATCTTATGCCCGGCACGTGGGAGCAGAGCGTACTTAAAAAGGGCGACGGAAACGACGGTAAATTCTTGTCGGAAAACTTCGTCTACGAGCTGAAAGCAGGAGATGTTTCTTCCATTACATCGACGAAGAGCGGCACCGGCTGGGTTATTAAAGCGAATATCATCAGCGAAACGAATCCTGCCAAGGGGGCGAACAGCGCGAATTCCCGCGCGTATCCCATCGCTTCCCGCCAGGAGGTCTTGGATTCGATCACAGACATCAGCAGCGCGATTACAGCTGACGTGAACAACGCAACGCTGAAGTATCACAGCGGCTATGTCAGCATAACTGTCGATAAAGACGGTAAAGTTACCACAGCCGAGCATTTCTTCAAGGTGGACGCGCAGGCAAACAGCGTAAAGCTTATCCGTATTATTACCACTGACGTAACCGCGCCGCAGGAAACCATCGCGAAGTACAAAGACTTCAAATGGTAAAATCCCTGCAAATCTAACATAATCAAGTAAAAGAACCGGGACGGCTCACATGCTGCCGCCCCGGTTTTTTATTGCGATTGTATTGCTTTTTACGCTTTTCAACCCCTCCGGCACTGCGTGCCACCTCCCCTTGCAGGGGAGGCTTGAGCGACCGGCAGCCATTGCCTCTCCTGCAAGGGGAGGTGGTGCGAATGCGCCGGAGGGGTATAATTACCTGATAGAACAAACTCTTGTATCAAAACAAAGGCCTAAAACAGCAACTCAAAAAAGCTCCTTGACCGCGTCTATAATCAGCCCGTGGCCGATGTATTCAACGATCAGCAAATACATAAAGTTCATAAAGAAGTTCAGCAGCTGGCCGGGCAGGTTGAGCAAGGGGTCTGTCGGGAGCTTGCTCTCTGTGACAGGCTTCGACGGCAACGTCTTTTCAATGACGAACTCGTCGCGCTGCGTGCTTTGACCTGTTTCGCTGTCGAAAATATGGGCGCGGTATGTCAGCGTATCGCCGTTTATTTCTATGTTAGCAAACGTGGGGGAACTGCCGCCCCTGCCGCCGGCCGCGCCGGGCATGACATAGATCGTGCCGTCGGGGTCTGTGAAAAGGCTGTCATCGCATCTCGCGGCGTCCGCGCTCCCGTGGTTTTTGAGAGGGGCGCTGCGGTAGTAGCTGTGCTTGTGGCCGCTGAGAACCATGTCGATTCCCAGCATGTCGCACACGGGACCCAATATGCGGCGCAGGCCCAGACAATCCGGCGATATCTCGTTGTGGAAATAGACCGGCTTGTGCGTCATGACGATTTTCCAGCGGGCATTTGAACCGTTCATATCGTTGATCAGCCAGTTGCGCTGTGCCGTGCCGATGTGGAACCAGTCGTTGGTGTTGATCACAGCAATGTGCGCGTCGCCGTAGTCAAAGGAGTAATAAACGCCGCTGAGGTTTGTGTAATTGCATTGCTCGTTCAGGGTGAAAATGTTCTGGAACCAGCCCCATTTTAGAGCGCCGTCATGATTACCGGACACGGGCACAAGGGGGGCGCTTTGGTTGACGCTTTTAAATTCCTCGAAGAACAGGTCCCATTGCGCACCCGTGCTGTCCTGGGTCAGGTCGCCCAAAATGGAGTAAAATCCGGCGTCCGGGTAAGTCTCAAAGGCCGAAGCGAAGATGTTTGCGGAAAGCCGGAAGCCGTCCCGCCCGGTGGCCTGAGTATCACCGCCGACGATGAAATTCATGGGCCTGCCACGGCCGGGATCGGTCTTGAACGTACCTTCATAGTCCCCGATTCGGTAGCTGTACTGCGTGCCCGGCTCCAGGCCGCTGACCACGGCGGAATGCGACCAGGCTCCGTCGAACGACTTGGATGTGCCGGCGTAGCTTTCCCCATCGACAATGACGCGGCTTTCGGTTTTGACATCGGTGTACCAGTGGAAGCCCTGCGCGCCGGGGCCATAGAAAGTCGTCACAACCCGGGAAACCACAGGCTCTGCCGCCTGTGCCGAAAAGGCGAAGCTGCCCAGCAGCATGGTGATGGCCAGGATGATTGCGGTTAGTTTACGCATGGAATCCCCCTCCGTTATGTTTATTTTTTACTCTTTTGGACTTTTATGTTTGCTTTGAATTTTCAAACCCCACCGGCACTTCGTGCCACCTCCCCTTGCAGGGGAGGCCGTGGCTGCGAACTGCCCAAGCCTCCCCAGCAAGGGGAGGTGGCGCGAATGCGCCGGTGGGGTATATACTATTTACATTGCTCTCGTTGCTACAACGTCAATTCCCGTGCCAAGCAAGTTCGTTAGCACAACCTGCCCGCACGCGACAGGCGACTCAAGCCGCACTTTCTTTATCTCCTTCATCGCGTCAAACAGCTTGCCCTTAGGGATCGCGCCGCCGGTCTTGACAGGGCAGCGGCCGTGTATCGCGCCGCCGATTTTGACGGTCGTCGTGAGTACGCGCGTCGGGTTTTTTAATTCGTTTTTACCATAATTCTCGCCGAGCTTGCACGTGTTGCCCGTTACGGCAAAGTCATTTTGCTCGTCAACCGTGAGTCTGCAACCCATCGGGCAGACGATACAGGTTATCTCCGTCATTACGCTATCTCCTCCGCTGCAATCGTGATGTCCGAAACGCCCGCGAGCTTGTCCGCCTTGAGCGTGACATGCTGCATTTCGCCGGGCATCATATACCGCCTGTTGAAAGACGCGATTTCCGCGCCGTCGGCCGTCACCGTTATTTTGCTCTTTTTGAACACCCGGTTCACGCGGAAAAACACGCCGATCTCCTTGTTCGTAACGTGCCCGTGCAGTCTTTGCGGAACCGTGTAGGTGACGTTCGCGCCGTTTTTGAGCCGCGCTCCCCCGCTTTCGTGTGTACACCCGCCCACATAAGCGGCGGCCGCCCCGCCCGCTTTAGCACTTTCCTCCGACACGAAGTCCACCAGATCATGGACGTGGACGGCGTTTCCGCAGGCGAACACACCCGGTATCGACGTCTCCATGTTCTCGAACACCACCGCGCCGCTGGTACGCAAATCCATATCAATGCCCGCGCCGCGTGTCAACTCGTTTTCGGGAATCAGCCCCACGGACAGCAATAGCGTATCGCAGTCAAAATTGATCTCCGTGCCGGGTATCGGGCGGCGGTTTTCGTCAACTTTCGCCACCGTAACGCCCTCAAGCCGCCTGCCGCCGCGGATATCCGTCACCGTGTGGGACAGGTACAGCGGGATGTTGTAATCCTCCAGGCACTGCACAATGTTGCGGTTCAGGCCGCTTGAGTAGGGCATCAGCTCCACGCAAGCCAGCACCTCCGCGCCCTCAAGCGTCATGCGCCGCGCCATGATCAGGCCGATGTCGCCCGAACCGAGGATGACCGCGCGGCTGCCGGGCATCAGCCCCTCCATGTTAAGGTAACGCTGTGCCGCGCCGGCCGTCAAAACGCCCGACGGACGTGAGCCGGGGATCGCGATGGCGCCCCGGGTCCGCTCGCGGCAACCCATGGCCAGCACGATAGATTTGGCTTCGATCATCTCGTAGCCATTGGGACTTGCCGTGTATATCCGCTTGTCCGGCGTTATCTCAATGACCATTGTGTCAAGCCGCGTTTCGACGTTTGTATCGTTCAGCATGTTGATGTAGCGGCCCGCGTATTCCGGCCCGGTCAGCTCCTGCTTAAAGCGGTGGAGGCCGAAACCGTTATGTATGCACTGGTTTAAGATGCCGCCTAATTCGCGGTCACGCTCCAGTATCACGATATCGCGCAGGCCGCTTTGATAAGCTGCGTGCGCCGCCGCGAGACCCGCCGGCCCGCCGCCGATTACTGCTAAATCTACCATAATGCGTCAGTTCTCCTTTTATACACATTAACGACTATAAAATCAGCAAAAAACAAGCAAAAGCTTTGACATATGGATTTTGCGCAATTTTTTGCTATGATTTTAAGGAGTTAAGGTGTATTGTGACAATGTAGCTTCCGTTTTTATCCTGCTGTATGCTTTCGCGGGGAACATGAAGCTCCCGCGACAATATTTCCAGCACCCTCGGGCCGCAGAACCCGCCTTGGCAACGGCCAAGGCCCGCTTCGCACCTGCGCTTTACGCCGTCGATTGTCCTCGGCGGAATCGGCGAGCGGATCGCATTGACGATCTCGCCCTCGGTCACCGTTTCGCATCGGCAGATCACGCGCCCGTACAGCGGATTTTCCTTGACTAGCGCGGCGCGCTGCTCGTGAGTCAGGTCCTTGAAACGGACATGCTCGCGCCTGTCAATGAAGTTTGATCTAGGCGTCAGCTTTGCGCCGTTTTCACGCATAAGCACCGCGACGTATTCCGCGATACCCGGCGCGGCGGTCAGTCCCGGCGAACGTATTCCGGCCACGTCGATAAACCCGTCATGGGCCCCAATGATGAAATCTTCCACCGTACTGTTCGGCCGCACACCCGCGAAACAGCGGATGTTTTGGCGGAAATCCACGGACGGGATGCTCCTCACCGCCGCCTTGCGGACGTCACTCAAATCGCTTTCCAGGACTTCCGTTTCATCGCTTTTTACGTCAAGGGCGTTCGGCCCGATGATGAGGTTGCCGTGAACCGTCGGCGAGACCAAGACACCCTTGCCCGCTTTTGAGGGGCATTGGAAGATCACGTGCTTCACAAGCTCTCCCTCGCTCTTGTCAAGCACAAAGTACGCGCCCTTGTTGGGCGTTATGTCAAACGCATGGGGCAGCGCCATATCGTGGAGCTTGCCGGCGTTTACACCCGCCGCGTTTATCACGTATTTCGCTTTGAGCGTTTCGCCGCCCGCGGTTATATGGAATCCGTCCGCGCCGCGTTCAATCGCGGTCACCTCACTGCCAAGCATCAGCTTCGCGCCGTTTTGCACGGCTGTCTCAGCTAAAGCCACAGCGAATTCCCAAGGGTTCACAATGCCAGCAGACGGCGCGTACAACGCGGCTTTCACCTCGTCCGAGATGTTCGGCTCAAGCGCTTTCGTCTCCTCGAATGTGAGTATACGCATGTCCGGGACGCCGTTTTTGAGTCCCCGCTCATACAGCTTTTGTACCGTCACGGCCTCTTCATCCGAAAAAGCCAGCAAAAGCGAGCCGATATTTTTGTACGGCACCGACAGTCTGGCGCACAACTCCTTCGTCAGCTCGTTGCCCCGGACATTGAGCTTTGCCATGAGCGTACCCGGCGGCGCGTCATAGCCCGCGTGGACGATGGCGCTGTTCGCCCTCGTCGCGCCCATCGCGACATCGTTTTCCTTTTCGATGATGACCGTGGTTAAATCGTACTTCGACAGCTCACGAGCTATAGCCGCTCCCGATATGCCGCATCCGATAATTGCCGCGTCAAACATTATTTCCATCTATTCCTTTCTACGTCAAAACTATTCAACTGAATAAATATTATATCACGGCGCGGTAAAAATATCAATATAAATATGCCGTTGATTCAAAAAACTTCAAAAAAACTTAACAAAATTTTTATGAAAATGTCATTGACAGAATTTTATGCTTGAGATAAAATGTACATAGTTATGATTATTTATTGAAAGGTCGTTGAACGCGATGAAAATCAAAAAAGCCCTGTCGCTTTTGCTTGCCCCCGTTCTTTTTACGGCGTTCGGCCCGGCCGCCCTCGCCTTTGAAGATAAAACGTACAAGCGGCAGGAGGAGCACACGCCCGTTATCCTCGTCCCCGGGTTTACGTCCCCCCCTCTTTATATGAACTACGGCAAGGAGGACGAAAAGAAAGTCTGGATGCTGAATTTGGACGAGGTGAAAGCCGCGATTCTGAACAATATTGCCGACTTCGGTATCGCGCTGGGCGCACTGACGGTTGGAAAAATCGACAGGCTGGCCGAGGTGCTGGGGCAGGAAGCTCTCAAGATCCTCAAGCCGATCACCATAAAGCCCGACGGCTCAAGCGTTTGTGAGCTGACGCCCGGCTTCAATACCCCGGAAAAGAGCAACAACAGGTGGCTGCTTGACAACATGGACGGCAAATTCATCGCGGAGCCGGACATCGCGGGCGGCATCGCGGAGATCATCGGGGCGGAAAATGTTTTCAACTTTTACTGTGATTTCAGGCAAGGCTCTGTAAAATGCGCCAAAGATTTGCGCGCTTTTGTCGAACAGGTCAAGGCGTATACAAATTCCGATAAGGTGAGCATACTCGCCATCAGCCACGGCGGACAGACCGCCGGAACCTATTTGAGCATGTTCGGCACAATGGGCGACCTCGACAACGTGGTCATGAACGCCCCGGCCCTGGGCGGCGCGGCCTTTGCCTACGACGCGATGAGCGGCGCGTTAAAGGTTGACGAGAAGCTGCTTATCTACTATATTGAATGCGGTTTAGTGTCAGAAACGAACTATGAGTGGCTGATGAATGCCAGCAAGCTTGGTTTTTTAGACCGTTTGCTCAACAAGGTCGCGCAGGAATATCTCACGGAGGTCGCGCTTTATTGGGGAAGCATATGGGACTTCATTCCCACAGAGCATTATGAGGAGATGAAAGCGCGCTTCCTTGATCCGGTCGAGCACGCCTGGCTCATTGAGAGCAGCGACTACATGCACTATACCGTCATGGCAAATTACGGCAAGTCTTTTGACGCCGCGCGAAAGGCCGGCGTGAATGTGTCCATCATGGCGAACACGGGCGCGAAAGCCGTCACGGGCAGCGTGGTGAACTCCGACGCGATTATACCGACGGCTTCCTCCAGCGGGGCCTTTTGCGCGCCATACGGAAAACGCTTTGCCGACGGCTATACAGGCACCGGCGGCTCCTGCAAAAATCCGGCTCACCACCACATATCGCCATCCATGGAGGTTGACGCGACCCACTGCTACCTGCCCGAAAACACCTGGTTTGTCGAGGGGCAGTTCCACGGCATGAGCTACTGGGACCCCTATTCGCGCGTACTCACCAGAAAACTGCTGCTGACGGACGAAATAACCGATATCTACTCTGACCCCGCGTATCCGCAGTTCGGCCTGACGCATAACGCCCAGGACGCGCTTTATATCGAGTTTGACAAAAGCCCCCAGGGCTTCGTTACAAATGACGACAAGTTTCTGCGGATATATAATCTGTCGGAGAAGTATTCGGTCAAGATCATGTCCATTAACTGCGACGGCATGGACATCGCGTTCAGCCCGCTTTCGCTTCGGAGGATCGCGCCGGGTTCGTCGGCAGAGATCAAATTCAGCGGCCATATTCCTGACGCGCATATCAAACGCGCCTCCGTCACGGTTAACTTTTTGCAGATAGGCGCGCTGTCCATGTTCGACAGCCGGACGTTCCATTATACGGTGCTTGATGGCAAGCGCATCAGCTTCAACGGCGAAGCACCTTTGGCGGACGTAGGCTTCAGGGAGGATTACGGCAACGCCGCGCTGAATTTTTTCAGCAGGCTTTTCTCATTCTTCGGACTGCGGGACAGCTTTCGGACGCTGGTCGCGAGGAATTAGAAATTTGGAATTTCGAATTATACAGCAAGGGGAACGCACATCGGCGTTCCCCATTTTTTTATAACCCCTCCGCCCCTGCGGGGCACCTCCCCTTGCAGGGGCAGCTGTGATCTGCCTAGAGTCTCGCCTAACAGCCTCCCGTAGCCGGATTTATAACCTCCAAAAACACCCCGCCGTCAGCATAGGCCATCGGCGTCAGCTTGCCCGAGCCATAATCAAATTGCATGAACTGCGGGTATTTTTCGTTTGAGAATATGTTCCGTTGTTCCCCCTTACCCGCCTGAATCAGCCACATCAGGAACTCCGCCGCCTCCGAGCCGTAAGGGTAATCAAGGTGCTTCATGCCGTTTACGAACCACGTATACTCCGGGAACATGCACGTTGACGCGTCGATCATGCGGTCGGGCGATATGTGGTTATGTCCGCACTTCACGGCCTGTATGTAGTCGTCCGCGAAAGGCTGTCCCAGCGGCGCGCAAACCGCTCCGCCGCTCGAGTTGACCGTGTCAATCAAAATATCGTTGTTGTTATAGCGCGACGGCGTTATGGGGATGCCGTAGTAGCCGCGGTTTGACGTAAGCATGATGTTTGTGCCGTTTTTCTTCGCCTTTTTCAGCAGGTTTTCCGCGTTCTGCTGCACCTCGTAATGATAGAAATCGAGCTTTTTGATAAGCTCTGCGTTGATTTCACTGTCGAGCGCGGCCGCCTTGGCCCGCTCGTACTGCTCGTGCCCGACCAAAGACCACATACCCGGCATGTGCGCGAATATCGGGTAAAGAACCTCCGCGCCGAGCCGGCCGCGCGTGCCCTCGTAGAGGGTTTCGACGAGGGGAATCACTGCGTCGAACAGCCCCGTCGCGCGCAGGAACCACGCCAGCAGGTCATTTTGAACGAACTGATGCGTGTACCGCACCGCGATTTCACCCTCGAACTCAAGATCCAGCGCGAGCAGGTCGCCGACCAGGGCCACGCCCTGAAACGCGGCGTTGTCAAGCAGGAAATTCTGAATGCCGCTGGAACCAAACAGCTTCAGGTACGACATAATGACCGTACCGCCCATGGAGCATCCCGCGAGCGTCAGCCGGCTATGGTTCGTTTCGCTCTTCACGTTGTCGGCAAAGTCCTTGAGCTTGCGGGCGTTATCAATGGGATCGAGCCGCCAGTCGTAGTTGAAAAAGTAGACGTGATCGCCGCCGATGGTCTCCATGGCCGTCTTGACGAAAGCCTGCTCGTCCACGTCGTCGCCGTTGTAAAAATCGGGATAATTGTCAATGGACAGCGGGAACGGCTGCATGGACACGCTGTGAATCGAGTCGCCGTTTTTGTCGCACAGGATCGGTTCAAAGACATCGATGAGCGCGGGCGCTGCGGAATCGATGAACTCATCCCAGTCCTTTGTCAGCCCGGCCTTAATAAGCGGCGGCAAAACCCCCGCCACGCCGCGCAGGATACGGTCAACCGGCGGCGCGAATACCTGTTCGCCGTCAAGGGACAACGGAACCGTCGCGAAGCCGCTGACCACGATAAGCGGCGCGATGCCGCAGTCGCATTCAGGCCGCGCGAAAACGAATAAAGCGCTTGAGCCTAACAGGATTGCCGCCGCAACGATGATGGACAATGTTTTTTTCATTTTGAAAGCCCCCCTCAAAATACGATAATCTTAATTCTTTGTAAGCTTCGCGAATTTCGCCATAACCTTCTTCGTCCCGGCTTTCTCAAACGCGATCTCAAGCATACAGTCGTTGCCCATGTCCTTCGCCGACAGCACAACACCGACGCCGAAAACCTTGTGCGTAACCGTATCGCCGGCATTGTACCGCGCCGTGTCCGCGCTGCCTGTCTGTGACGTCGCCGCGTTCCGCTTTGACGTTGGCGACGCGCCGATGTAGCCGTTCTTGCCCTTAACGTCCGAAAATCCCTTGCCGATAAAGTACAGCGGTTCGTCGCCGTCAGACTTGTATGACGCGCCGCCGGACCGGTAACCGCCGTAGCGCGAGCCTGTCTGCTCCGTAAGCTCCGGCGGTATCTCCGCCAGAAAACGCGACGGCGGGTTGCGTGTCGTCGATCCGAAGAGCATCCGCGTCCGCGCGTTTGTGAGATACAGCCTGCGCTTGGCGCGGGTGACGCCGACGTAGGCAAGGCGCCGCTCCTCCTCCATATCCTCGGGGGAGAACATCGACTGATTGCCCGGGAAAATTCCGTCCTCCATGCCCGCGATAAAGACGCTTCCGAATTCCAGCCCCTTCGCCGCGTGAATCGTCATCAAGGTGACGTTGTCCGCGTCGGCGTTATAGCTGTCGATATCCGTCAGCAGCGCGACCTCCTCCAAAAAGCCGTTTAAGGTCGGATCATCGTTTTCATCCGAATAGCGCATGAGGTTCGCCGACAGCTCGCCCAGGTTCGCGGCGCGGTCCTGATAGCTGTCAACGTCGGCCTCAAGGCTCGTTAAATAGCCGCTGTCTTTCAGGATCAGCTCAAGCAGCTGATACAGCGAAAGGGTTTGCGACGCGAGTATGAATTTGTCAAGCATCGCGGTGAAAGCGTTCAGCTTCCCCGCCGAGCGCGCCAGGTCCGCGTATTCCAGCGGCGACTTTATCACCTCGTAAATCGACAGGCCAAGCCCCGCCGCGATGCCCGCCGCCCTGTTCAGCGTCGCTTCCCCGATGCCCCTTTTCGGCTCGTTGATGATGCGGCGCAGGCGCACGTTATCGGCGGGATTGTTCACCACGGTGAGGTAAGCGAGCGCGTCGCGTATCTCCTTGCGCTCATAGAAGCGGTGCCCGCCGATGATTTTATACGGCACGCTCATGCGAACCAGCGCCGATTCGACGGAGTTCGACTGGGCGTTCATGCGGTACAGCACCGCGCAATCCGCGAACCTCTCCCCCGCCGATTTCACGTCCATGATTTTTTCGGCGATGTAATATCCCTCGGCCGATTCGTCGTCCGCCGTATGTACGGTGAGCTTCGCGCCGTGCCCGTTGGCCGTCCAAAGCGTCTTGCCCTTGCGTCGCTCATTGCGGGAAATGACGGCGTTGGCCGCGTCCAGAATATTCTGAGTCGAGCGGTAGTTTTGCTCAAGGCGGATCATCCGGGCATTTTCGTACTTGTTTTCAAAGCTTAAAATATTTTCGATCGTCGCGCCGCGAAAACGGTAGATGCTCTGATCGTCGTCGCCCACGACGCAGATATTTTTGTGCGCGGCGGCCAGGATCGACGTGAGCCTGTACTGGGCGTGGTTCGTGTCCTGATACTCGTCCACCATGATATATTTGAACCTGCGCTGGTAATATTCGCGCGTCTCGCGGTCGATTTCGAGCAGATGCACCGTGTTGGCAATGATGTCGTCGAAATCCATCGCGTCGGCGGTTTTTAAGAGGCGCTGATAGCACTCATACGCCTGGGCGATTTTCTCGGCTTTATAGTCGCCCCTCGCATCCTTTAAGTAATCCTCCGGCGACAGCAGCTTGTCCTTCGCTCGGCTGATCTCGCGCAGGATCAGCTTGTGGGACAGGTGTTTGTCGTCTATTTCCAGTATGCGCTGGCATTCGCGCATGACGCGGCGGGAGTCGTCCGCATCGTAGATCGTGAAGCGGGACGAGTAGCCCAGCAACTCGCCGCGACGGCGCAGGATCCTGGCGCACGCGCTGTGGAACGTACATGCCCAGATGTCCTTGATGTCGGCGCGGTCGCCGTCGAGCTTCGCGACGATGCGCTCTTTCAGCTCGTTCGCCGCCTTGTTTGTGAAAGTGATGGCCAGAATCTCCCAAGGTCTCGGCGCGTCAACGGCCAGCAGGGAACACAGCTCGCCGGGCAGCTCGGACTTGCCGTCAAGATAATCGCGCATGACGGCGGCGTCACGTTCGTCGGGGTGAAAGCGGACCTCGCCTGAGCCGTAGGCGCGGCCAAAGCGGATGAGGTTCGCGATACGGTTCACGAGCACGGTGGTTTTACCGCTGCCCGCGCCGGCGAGTACCAAAAGCGGGCCCTCTGTCGAGAGCGCCGCTTGGAGTTGCATGTCGTTGAGCTGGGAAAAAGTTTTTTCGATTACGCGGTCGCGGAGGGTGCAAAATTCGTTCAGCATAGTTTTTTCCTAAGTTGTATTTAAATTGCCCTTGACTGATACATGACATGAGGCGCGTATTCAAACCCCGCTGCCTTCCAAAATGCCTGCGCTCCAAAATTAAAATCATTTGTAAATAAAAAGCATGTGTCAATGCTTTCTTTCCTTAACTTTTCAAAGGAGTATTCGACCATTCGGGTTGCGATTCCCTGTTTACGGAACTGCGGTTCTACGCCAATATGATAGAAAAAGCCGCGTCTCCCGTCATTCCCGCAAAGCAAAGCGCCTACCATTTGACCGTTCAGTTTCGCGGCGCTGCTCAGATTTTCGTTTTTGCGCAGGAACCTCGTTAATCTTTCTACTGTGTCAAAAGACGACGGATAAACTAACTCGGGTATGCTTTCCCACAGAGCTATCGCTTCTTGCAGATCGCGTTCGAGCATGTCGGTTATTTTTATCATGGCGTTAACCTGCACTCATTATATTTTTTGTATATCGGCGCGGCGGGAGCAACCCCCCCCCACCATACGATTTATGCGGTTCGTTTTTTTGCGTCACGGGACGTCGAGGACGCCGTCCCCTACGATTTTTACGTGGTTCGGTTTTTATATCGGCGCGGCGGGGGACAAGACCCGCCCTACCGTGTCTCGGTACGTTCAGAATGGCAACCCCTCCGCCCCTGCGGGGCACCTCCCCTTGCAGGGGAGGCTTGGGAACGTGAGGCGTAATTGCCAATGCCTACCCTACCCTACGGTTCAGCGCACTGCGTCGCCTGACCACATCTACCGTCTACAATCTAGCGTCTAGAATCTAGAACTCCTAATCCCTAACGCCTAATCCCTGAAATTTCTAAATAGAAATTTCATACGCCATATCATAAAGTTCCCGTTCAAACGGCTTCTTCATGTTCAGCGCCTCAAAAATATCAAGATCAACGATCTCCTCTTTCTGCATCACGACGACGCGGTTGCCAATCCCCTCGCACAACAGCTTCACCGCGCGGCTGCCCATTTGGCTTGCGACGACACGGTCACGGCAGGTCGGCGTCCCGCCGCGCTGGACGTGCCCCAAAATGACCGCCCTGGATTCCACGCCCAAGGCCTGCTCGATCTTCCGCGCAAGCTCCTCCACGCCGCCAACACCCTCGGCCACCATGATGATGAAATGGCGTTTGCCTGTTTTCTGCGTGCGTCTCATGCGCTCTATGACATCGCGCTCTATGTCGTAGTTCAGCTCCGGAACGAGTATGGCCGTCGCGCCCACGGCGATGCCCGCGTTAAGCGCGAGGTACCCCGCCCTTCGCCCCATGACCTCCACCACACTACATCTGTCGTGCGACTCAGTCGTGTCGCGCACACGGTCAACCATCTGCATGATGGTGTTCATGGACGTGTCATAGCCGATCGTGTAATCGCAGCAGGCGATATCGTTGTCTATGGTGCCGGGCACGCCGACGCAGGGCACGCCACTGAGTGACAGGTCGCGCGCGCCTCTGAACGAGCCGTCGCCGCCGATGACGACGATGCCCTCTATGCCGTGGTCCGCGCAGGACTGCACGCCGCGCCTGACACCCTCCTCCTCCTTGAATTCGGGACAGCGGGCGGAGTAAAGCATCGTGCCGCCGCGATGGATGATATCGGAGACGCTGCGGACGTCCATGCGGGCCATGTCTCCGCTGATGAGGCCCTGATAGCCTCTCTTTATGCCGTAAACCTCCATGCCGGCTTCGCAGCCCGTGCGCACGACCGCCCTGATGGCGGCATTCATGCCGGGAGCGTCGCCGCCGCTGGTCAAAACACCGATTCGTTTCAAGATAAATTCCTCCTGTTGAATAAACAATACGTTATATTTTACACCTAAAATCATCCATTGTCAAACAAAAAGAGTGGATTTATTCGTTTAAAACCACATTTTCGCCGCCTAAAATTTCCCTCAGCGCACGAAGCAGCGACGGATTCACGTCCACCCATGACGCGGGAGGCTGCGGCTCGTAGGTTTTCGTGTCGCCGTAGTAGTAGTACAGCGGCTTGCTGCCGTCAAATATGCGCAGAAATTTTTCGGCAGCGGTACGTTCAAAGCAGTCCTTTGACGGCAGACGCAGGAACAGGCCGTTTTTTTTCTTATTCGCCTGCGGCGGGACGGCGTGGACATTTTGCGGGAGGACAGGGCCGTCCGCCCCGATTTTTCGCGGTTCGGTTTGCGGCGGGGCGCCCGGGCGCGAGTCTCCCGCGCTCCCCTGATCCCTGATTCCCAATTCCTGATCCCTGACGATGGCGTTACAGACGAGCTTCGCCTCCTCGTCCTCGCGCAGACTCAACCGCCCGTGTATCAGCACGACGCTGCCCTCCGCTATAAGGCCCGCGTTTTCCGTGAGCGTTTTCGGGAACACGATGACCTCTATGCCGCCGTACATATCTTCCACCGTTAAAAAGGCCATGACGCTGTCGTTTTTCGTCGTCTTTTTCTTGACGGAGGTGATGATGCCAAGCAGCTTCACCTGCTCGTTGTCCTTGTACCGCGCGGGCATTCCGCCGTCCTCGGCCCCGGCCTTTAAGTCCGACGTTCTCGCGCTGTTCAGCCGCTCGGACAGCTCGGCGTACTTGGCCATCGGGTGCCCTGAAATGTACAGCCCCGTGATCTCCTTCTCAAGCTCCAGCAGCTCCTCCTGCCGAAGCTCGGGCATGTCCGGCGGCTCCGGCTCGGACGAACTCACGCCGCCTATGTCAAAAAAGCCGATCTGCCCCTCGACGTTGCGGTTTTTCGCGCCGTCCAGCTCCGCGATAACGTCCGGGAGCATGTGGAGCATTTGGTTGCGGTTCGCGCCCAAATTGTCGAGCGCGCCGCATTTTATCAGGCTTTCCACGGCGCGGCGGTTGAAGCTGGAGTCCCTGCCGTGAAGTCGCTTACAGAAATTATACAGCGACGTGTACGGTCCCTGCCGCTCACGCTGCGCTATGATCTCGCGGATAAAGCCGCGTCCCAGGTTCTTGACGGCCAGCAGGGCGAACAGTATCCCGCCGCCGTCCGTGACCGTGAAGCGTTCGCGGCTTTCATTGACGCTGGGGGGCAAAACCTTAACGCCCAGGCGGACGCATTCGGCAATATATTCGGCCACCCTGCCGCTGCTGTCGATGACACTGCTTAAAAGCGCGGCCATGAACGCACGGGGATGGTGTGTCTTGAGCCACGCCGACTGGTACGCCACAAAGGCGTAGGCCGCCGCGTGGGATTTGTTGAAAGCGTAGCTTGCGAAAGACGACATATCGTCAAAAATTTTGTTGGCGACCTGCGGCTCGATGCCGTTTTTTCGGCAGCCCTCAATAAAAACCCCGCGCTCCTGCTCCATCTCCTTATGCTTTTTCTTGCTCATGGCGCGGCGCACGATGTCCGCGCGGCCAAGGGAGTAGCCCGCAAGCTCCCGAAACACCTGCATGACCTGCTCCTGATAGATCATGCAGCCATAGGTGACGCGCAGGATCGGCTCAAGCATCGGGGTGAGATATTTTATTTTGCGCGGGTCTCTGCGATTTTCAATGCACATCGGGATAAAATCCATAGGCCCGGGACGGCACAGGGACGTCACGGTGGACAGATCCTCGATGCTTTCCGGGCGCAGGCTGACAAGCACGCCGCGCACCCAACCCGCCTTGAACTGGAATATTCCCTCCGTTTCCCCTTTTGAGAACATGTCGAATACGACCGCGTCGTCGTGGGGAATTTCCTCCATAGAAAAATCAGGCAGCGTCTGTCTGACCGTTTCCTCCGCGTCATGGATGACCGTCAGCTCGCGTAGGCCAAGGAAGTCCATTTTCAGCAGTCCAAGCTCCTCGAGCGTCGTCATGGGGAACTGGGTCACGATGGTCTCGTCGTTTCTGGACAGCGGCACGTATGCCGCAACAGGCTCCCGCGTGATGACGACGCCGGCCGCGTGGGTGGACGTGTTGCGCGGCATACCCTCGATCTTTTGCGCGGTGTCTAAAAGATCCTTGATCTGCTCGGTTGAATGGTACGCCTCCAGCAGCTCCGGCGATTTATCCAGCGCCTTGCCGATGGTCATTTTCAGCTCGAACGGAACCATTTTCGCGATGGAGTCAACGGTATTGAACGGTACGCCGAGCACGCGCCCGACGTCGCGTATCGCCGCGCGGGCAGCCAGCGTTCCGAAAGTCACGATCTGCGCGACGTGATCATGGCCGTACTTGCCGATCACGTAGTCGATGACCTCCTGCCGCCGCTCGTAGCAGAAATCAATATCGAAGTCCGGCATACTGACGCGCTCTGGATTGAGAAAACGCTCAAACAGCAGGCTGTATTTCATCGGGTCAATGCCCGTGATTCCTATGCAGTAGGACGCCAGGCTCCCCGCGCCAGAGCCGCGCCCCGGCCCGACGGGAATGCCCTTAGACTTCGCGTAACGCACAAAATCGTGGACGATGAGAAAGTAGTCCACGTAGCCCATTTCGTTTATGACGTTCAGTTCAAAGTCGAGCCGCGCCTGAAATTCAGGCGGCGGACTTTCGCCGTACCGTTCGCGGAGTCCCGCGTAACACTGCTCGCGGAACCACTCGAAGTGGCCGCGTCCGTTTGGCACCTGAAAATGCGGCAGCTTCGTCTCGCCGAAGGTGAACTCGACGTTGCACCGCTCGGCTATAACGGCCGTCATGTCAACCGCCTCGGGTATGTCCCGAAACGCCTCGCGCATTTCCTCCTCGGACTTTAAGTAGAAGTTGTCCGACTCGAATTCAAGGCCGGTATCCTCGCCCAAAAGGTGGTTCGTCTGGATGCAGATCAGCACCTGCTGAATACGCGAATCCTCGCGGTTTATATAGTGCGCGTCATTCGTGGCGACGAGGGGGATGCCCGTTTCCCGCGACAGGCGTATCAGCTGCGGATAGATTTCCAGCTGCTCGCGGATGCCGTGATTTTGTATTTCGAGAAAATAATTGCTCTGCCCGAACAGTTCGTTGTACCACAGCCCGATCCTCTTCGCTTCCTCGTAGTCTCCCCGCGAAAGCGCGCGCGGCACCTCCCCCGCCAGACAGCCCGACAGCGCGATAAGCCCCTCATGATGCTTCTCAAGCAGCTCGCGGTCGATACGCGGCTTCGTGTAAAACCCGCTTGTCCACGACTCAGAAACCATGGCGACCAGGTTCTGATAGCCGGTCTGATTCTCGCACAGCAGAACCAGGTGATAGCGTTCGCTGTCCGTACCGTGGGTTTTATCGTGGCGGGTCCGCGCGGCGACGTAGCATTCGCAGCCGATGACAGGCTTAATCCCGCGCTCTTTCGCCGCGCGATAGAAGTCGATCACGCCGTACATCACGCCGTGGTCGGTGATGGCGACAGCGGTTTGACCAAGCTCACGGGCACGGTCAAGCGTCCCGCTTATACGGCAGGCGCCGTCAAGCAGGCTATATTCAGAGTGGAGATGGAGGTGGGCGAACATAAAAAAACTCCGTTATAAAAGTTCCTCAGAAATTTTCATCAGCCGGTTCAGCCGATGGTTTATCCCTGACCGCGAAACCGTGAAGCCTGACAGCTCCTCCAGCTCACTAAGCGTCGCGTCGGGGTTTTCGAGGCGCAGCAGGGCTGTTTCGCGCAGACGCTCGGGCAGCGAGTCAAGTCCGGCGGCGCGCTGTATCTTCCCGATCGCGTCCGCCTGCGCGAGACCGGCCTCCACGGCGCGGCTGATGTTGGCCGTCTCGAAATTGACGCGGCGGTTCACGTGGTTGCGCAGGTCCTTGTTTACCTTAACGCCCATCAGTTCCAGCGACGAATTTGTCGCGCCCATGATGGTCAGCACATCCTCTATGGCGCCGCTGTCCTTGAAATATATGACGTGGATGCCCTTGCGCTTGATGTGCTTGGGATTCAGCGAAAGCTCCAAAAGAAAACTGAACAGATCGTTCGACAGACGCAGGTACGGCACGACGAACTCCAGATGATAATTCTTTTCCGGCGACGTTATCGTCCCGCAGGACAAAAATGCACCCCGCAAAAACGCCGAGAAACAGCATTCGTCCGCCAGATTCGCCCGGTTGATGCGCAGCGTCGGCGCGTCCGGCGAGTGGCCGAAAATGTCCAGCACCTTCCGCCGGTCGGCGGCGCGCTTGAACGTCAGAAGCGTCTGGGCGCTCCGGGCATACTCCTGCGGCACAACGCCGCAAATCTCCGCCATGCGCTGCGCGTACAAGCCGGCCACGTCCGCGTTTTCAGTGGAGATAGATATGGCCGAGGCCGAAAACGCCCTGCCAAAAATCAGCAGGCCGTATGCCTCGGCATGACGGCAGCAAGGCTCTATCAGCGACTCTGACGCCGCCAACGAAAGCGACGACAGTTCTTTTTTTACGTCTGAAGAAAATGACACGACGGCACCTCCAGTGCAATTGAGGATTGAAAATTGAAAATTTTTGTAAGGCAAGGCTCTGCAGAATTTAAGAAGCACATATTTAAATACGAAGAGTGTTCCCTTACCGCAATTAAAATGGGATACGTGGCTTGCCCCCGTCAACAATTCTCAATTCTTAATTTAATTGCGAAGCATGTCCCTATGATTTACGCCCGGAACGCGTCCGCGCGCGGAAAGATGCTTTTTCAGCAGCTCGGCGAACACCACCGAACGGTGCTTACCCCCTGTACAGCCGATGGCTATGACAAGCTGGGACTTGCCCTCTTTTTCGTAAAGCGGCAACAGAAAATCAATCATATCGTACAGCTTGTCCGCGAATTTTTGCGCGTCGTCCCACTGCATGACATAGTCGCGGACAGGCGCTTCCAGGCCGGTGCGCTTCTTTAGCTTCGGGATATAAAAGGGGTTCGGCAGGCAACGGACATCGAATACCAGATCGGCGTCCGACGGCATCCCGAACTTGAATCCGAAAGACATGCAAAAGACGCTGATTTTGCCGGACGGGTTGTGAAGAAACAGCGAAAGCACTTTTTCGCGGCACTCGGCGTTGGATAAAAGCGACGTGTCGATCACATAATCGGCTGACTCTCGGGCGTGGCTCAGAATCTCGCGCTCCTCGGCGATGGCCTCGTAGATCAGGCCGCTGTGCCTGCCGGAAAGCGGGTGCTTGCGGCGGGTGAGCTTATAGCGGTTGACCAGGACGTCGTCGTCCGCAGTGATGAAGAGTATTTTGTAGCGCACGCCCATCTCTTTCAGTTCCCGGAGCGACTGAAAAAGCGTTCCGAACGACGTGCCGGCCCTCGTATCCGTCACGACGGCTATTCTGTCATGCCCGACGGCGGGGTTTTCGGCGTCCGTGTCGGCCTCGCCCGCGCTGAGGACAAGCGACATGAACGCCGGGATCAGCGTCGGCGGCATATTGTCCACGCAGAAAAATCCGATGTCCTCAAGCGTGTTTATGACGCCGGATTTGCCCGCGCCGGACAGGCCGGTTACAATTATGAAGTCCAATGGCGGCACCTCCAGTACAATTGAAAATTGAGATCAGTCTTTTTCTTTCAGTCCGCGCGCGATGATAAGGATTCCGCCTGCAACCAGCGCGATAACAGCCAGCACAATCAGCACGAAACCCACATCGTCAAAGCGCCGCAAATCTACGTAACCGTCACGTGCCGTCGCGATGAAGCTGAGTCCCAAAAGCAAAACGCCGCTCAACAAACACGTGCAGCCAACAATTATTTTCTTCATCCGCAATTCTCCATTCTCAATTTTCAATTCTCAATTATCTTCACTTCCGGCTCAAGCAAAATCCCCGTCTCATCAAGCACTGTTTTCCGCACAAGCTCAATCAGCGCCATGACGTCCTCCGCCGTCGCCCCGCCTGTATTGACAATGAACCCGGCGT
This sequence comes from Oscillospiraceae bacterium, assembly GCA_009779495.1. Classification (GTDB taxonomy): domain Bacteria; phylum Bacillota; class Clostridia; order Oscillospirales; family Acutalibacteraceae; genus UBA1425. The sequence goes on from WRED01000005.1 coordinate 55,048, forward strand.
GTTTTTCGCTGACCCGCGCACCGCCTACCGACCTGCCTTTTAAGCCGCACCGCTCGATCAGCTCCCCGGCGAAATGTCCCTCGGGACGTTTGAACGCAGACCCCGCACTGGGAAAGTTCAACGGCTGTTTATCGCGCCGCCGCCCCATAAAATCGTCCATTTTCGCACGGACCGCGCCGCCGTCGCCGGGCGTCAGCTTTAAGGTAACGCCGGTGATAATCATGCCGCCGCGCTGAAAAACGCTGTGCCGGTACTCAAGCGACATATCGGCCGCCGCCATCTCTTTGAGTTCGCCCTCCGCCGTGAGGTAACGGCACGACTCCGTGGCCTGGCTGAACTCGCCGCCATACGCGCCCGCGTTCATGTACAAGGCTCCGCCAACGCTTCCCGGGATGCCGTAAGCGAATTCGAGCCCTGAAAGCGCGTGCTTTTGCGCGAACAGGCACAGCTTTGTCACGCTCCCGCCCGCCATACAGCGTATGCGTGAATCCGGGAGCAGTTTAAATTCGGTCAGCCCGGCCATGTGGAGCGTAACGCCTTTCAGGCCGCCGTCAGGTATCAGCAAATTGCTCCCGCTGCCCAGCACGAACGGCATAATTCCCGATTCATGGCATTTTTTCACGACAGCCGACAAAATTTCGATATCACTCGGCAGCAGCATAAGCTCCGCCGGACCCCCGATTTTGAAGGTGGTGTACGCGGAGAGCGGCTCGTTTTCACGGTATTCGCAGCCGATTTTGGAGGCGAAGTCGATTATATGACGCAATGGTGTCATGCGGGACCCCCGATTCTAGATTGTAGACGCGATAATGATAACGCACAGCGCGAACTGCGTCATTCACAGGGCGGCCGCAAGGTCTCCCCTGCCATTTTACACACCGCGTTCTCTAACCGCCATAATTCTTAATTCTCCATTTTTAATTCTTAATTCTCTAAAAGCGCCGCCCCGAATATCCCCGCGTCATTCCCAAGCACCGCCGCCTCAATCCGCGTCTGCTTCGACGCGTAAATACTGTAGCGTTCGCGCTCGACATGCTTCCTCAGCGGCTCCAGCAAGGCTTCGCCCTCGTGCCCGATACCGCCGCCGACGCAGACGATCTCCGGCTGCAAGGCGTTAACGATGTTTATTATTCCCGCCGCGACATAATAAATGTAAGCTTCGACGACCTCACGCGCCGCTTGGTCGCCTTTGCGCATGGCGTCAAAGGACGTCCGGCCGTTGACCTCGTCCAAACTGCCGGCAAGCTCCCACATGGCGCTGTCAGGGTTTTGCTCCATCGCGGCCTTCGTCTGCCTGATGAGCGCCGTCGCGGAAGCATATGACTCCCAACAGCCGCGCCGCCCGCAGTTGCACGGCTCGCCGTTGACCATAATGACCGTGTGACCCATCTCGCCCGCCGCGAAGTTAATGCCCGTCACGAGCTTGCCGTCGATCACAATGCCGCTGCCCACGCCCGTACCCAGCGTTATCGCCACAAAGCTCTTCACGCCGTTGCCGACCCCCGCGACGGCCTCGCCCAAGGCGGCGCAGTTCGCGTCGTTGTCGATGTAGACGGCCTTGCCGCCCAGCCGCTCAGACAGCATCCGCCTGGCCGGGATCTTCTCGAAAGCGAAGTTGTTTGAAAACTCGATTATGCCCGTGTCCTTGTTGATCGTTCCGGGCGCGCCGATGCCGACGGACGCGATGTCGTCCATGGTCAGACCGGCGTTCTCGACGGCCATAAAGCACGCCTTTGCCATATCGTCGAAGATCGGCTCGGGATCACGCGGCAGATTCGTTTTCATTTTACCCCTGCCGATGATTTTCAGATCGTCGCCGATCACCCCGACCGCGATGTTGGTTCCGCCTAAATCAATGCCGATTCTATACATTTGTATTCCTCCTGATTTTATTTATCAACTTTCAATTACAATTACACACCTTACAAAAGCGTAGATCAGGGGCCTCTAAAGCGGTCCCAGACATACAATTTTACGAACCGCGCCTTACCGCTCCTAATCCCTAATCCCTAATCCCTGATACCTGATACCTGATACCTGATACCTGACTCCTACTCGTGCCAAAGCTCCAGCTCATGCGCCTGCGGCAAAATCTCGTCGTCCATGCCAAGGTTGTGAAGCAGCTCCCGCGCCGCGTTGTAGCCCATTTTTTTCTGGCGGTTATTCATCGCGGCGACCTCGATGATAATCGACAGATTCCGCCCCGGCTTGACCGGCACGACCGTCACGGGAACACGGTTGCCTAAAATCTCGACGTAATCGTCATCCAGTCCGAGCCTGTCGTAGCCCTTATCCTTGTCCCAGACCTCAAGCTGGATCACCATGTCGATACGTTCGATCGTTTTGACGGCGCCCATGCCGAAAATACGCCGCGCGTTGATGACGCCGACTCCGCGAATCTCAATAAAGTGCCTGATATTGTCCGGCGCGGTACCCAAAAGCGTTGACGGCGACACCTTTCTGATCTCCACTGCGTCATCGGCGATGAGCCTGTGCCCGCGCTTGATCAGCTCGACGGCCGTCTCGCTCTTGCCTACCCCGCTGCCGCCCAGAATCAGCACGCCCTCGCCGTACACCTCCACCATGACCCCATGACGCGTAATCCTCTCCGCCAGCTCCACGCTCAGATACGATATGATTTCTGACATGCACTCCGACGTCGGCGTGGCGGAGCGCACGACCGGAACCTTATATTTTTGCGCGTATTCAAGAAATCCGTCCGGGTAGCCGAGACTTCGCGTGATCACGATCAGCGCGGGGCATCGGACCATGAGCCGCTCGACCGCGACGGCGTATTCATCGGCGGACAGCGATTTCAGGTACTCGATCTCCTTCAGTCCCACAAACTGCACGCGGCTTGAGTCGAAATAATCGCCGTAGCCCACGAACACCAGCCCGGGACGGTTGACCTCCCTGGACGTGATGTACAGCTCACTGGGATCCTTCGGTGTGTAGATCACCTCAAACGAGTGATCCTTGATAAGCTTTTTCAGAGAGACGCTGTATTCGCTCGCCAAACTGCTGTCACCTCGTTTTTCTACCAATATTATATTTTATTATAGCATAACGGCGAAACCAAAATCAAGCAAAATACGCAAAAAAAATCGAAAGGCGGCCAATGACCGCCCTTGCACATTTTGACTATAACGCATAATTTTTGTCCATAACGAAACTCACCATTCACCCGTGCGGACATCCCTGATGAAATAAACCCTCTCCGTCACCGGCTCATCGGCCTCGGGAATATCGGGCGTATCGGGGTAATCGTCATAGTTCGGGAAGTGCCGCGCGGGCTTCGTGCGTATGACGAGCCGCTGGACATCATTCACCTTGTTGACGAAGCGATACAGGCCGTTGTATTCAAATTCATTGCCGTTAAAGAGGAATTCATAGCGGTTGTTTTCGCAGTCGACCCTGAACTCGAGCTGATGCCACATGGCCGAAGCGGGTATAAAAAAGGCCGTTTCCGTGTTCGCGCCAAACTTCACCTTTAAAAAACCGTACCCGAAAAACGCGCGGCAG
>WRED01000006.1 GCA_009779495.1 Oscillospiraceae bacterium
CAGTGGCGCGGCGTTGCTACTCGATATGCAAAGACAACATCTGCCTTCCTTGGCGCGGTTACTGTACGTTGTCTTTTCTTATGGTTAAAGGTTATTGCATAATCTCATGTCGACACTATCTAGAGGAGGTTATTCATATGCCAAGAAATCTTGAACGCGAAATCGACGAGATCAGGGAGCAAATCGGCGAGATCAAAAATCTGCTCACAAAAGAACCGCCGCCGCCGAATGAGGAATTGTTTCGGCTGACCGAAAACAGTGCGGCCGAAAAGGTCCTGGGCTGTATCGGCAGCGGAGACAGGCTCGCGCTTTTGCTGGCGCTTGTCAGGGAGCCTATGACCGTCGCGGCGCTTGTGGAAAAACGCGGCTACAACTCGACCGGGCAGGTGTACCACCATCTGAAACCGCTGATAGCGGCCGACCTGGTCGCGGAGGACAAAAAAGCCGCGAAGGGCACGTATTTCGTCAGGCCTCAAAGGGTCAAAGGCGTCATGACGCTCCTGGCCGGGATCCATGAACTGGTAAGCGCCGACCCAAAGGGAAGCTGGGAAGCGTTTGAAATCCATAGCGGCGCAACCATGGTTGACGAGCGTTACATGGCGACCGCTGAGGAAACGGAGAAAATCATCGGCACGTTTTTCTCGTCCACAGAACCCCTTGTCCTGAAATCGCTTTCGCCAAAGGAAAAGAAGAAGCTCGTTATCCTGCGCGTGATCTCCGGGCAATTCGAGAAAGGAAAGCGGTACGGCGAAAAGGAGGTCAACGGCATACTGGAAGCGATCTATGAGGATTACGCGACAGTGCGGCGGTATTTGATCGAATACGGTTTTATGGAGCGGACGAAAGATTGCGCGGAGTACTGGCGGACGTAACACCGATGACGCCGAGAGCAACGTAAGTTTTTTGAAGCGCCTACTATAGATTCTACCTGATTTTTCACATACGGTCAACTTGATTTCAAAATATTTTTCAAAATCATATTCAATATACTATGATAGTATGGTATAATCACGGTGTAATATCACTTTCAAAGGAGTTTTTTACAATGAAAGCTGTGATTCTTGACGGTTACACCACAAACCCCGGCGACCTTTCCTGGGACTGGCTCACGAAATACGTTGACGAATACGAGGTCTGCGATTTCACCCGCCCCGAGGAAGTTTTTGAGCGCACGGCCGGCTGCGGCGTCGTGCTCACGAACAAAACGAAGCTCATGAGACCGGACATTGACCGCTTCACAAACACCGGGTACATCGGCCTTTTGAGCACGGGCTTCGACGCGGTGGACGCCGCGTATGCCCGGACAAAGAACATTCCCGTGACGAACATCCCCGCCTACTCGACCTACGGCGTCGCGCAGATGACGTTCTCGCTGCTGCTTGAGCACACGAACCGCGCCGCCCTCCACAACAAGGCGGTGAAAGCCGGAGAGTGGCAAAAAAACGGCAACTTCTGCTTTTGGGTCGCTCCGCTGAAAGAGCTGTACGGCAAGAGCTTCGGCATCATCGGCTTCGGGAAGATCGGCCGGACCGTCGCGGACATCGCGCGGGCGTTCGGCATGAATGTGCTCGCGTGCACGGCTCACCCGGAGAAGTACGCCGGTGAGCCTGTCGAGTTCCTGTCCCTTGACGAGCTGCTCGCGAAAAGCGACGTCGTCAGCCTGCACTGCCCGTACAGCAAAGAAACCGACAGGCTCGTAAACGACGCGTTCCTGCGCCGTATGAAGCCGTCGGCGTTTTTGATCAATACCTCGCGCGGCGCGGTGGTGGACGAGGCGGCGCTGAGGTCCGCGCTGGACAACGGCGTCATCGCGGGCGCGGGCGTGGACGTGCTTTCCACGGAGCCGCCGAAAGACGACAATCCCCTGCTGACGTGCGAAAAGTGCGTTATCACCCCGCACATCGCATGGGCGGCGTATGAGACGCGCGCGCGGCTCATGGGGATCTGCGAGAATAACCTTAAAGCGTTTTTGGCGGGCAAGCCTATCAATGTTGTGAATTGAGAAAATAACCAAGAGAAATAGCCGCCCCTGCCTACCAAACAGAGCGGCTATTCTTTTGAAACCGTAATTTGGGGAGGCATGACCGTCTGTCGGCAACGCCATCTCTATTTGTATTATAACCGCAATAAGCTGATTTGTCAATATTCTTTATATATTTTTTGAGTTTCAGCTATAATTCGCGTAAAATTATCTTGTGTTTCCCGTATATTGTTGGTATACTATGTTTTATAGTCTGCTGACTATAAATTTTAACTACTAAAAAAGGAGGAACCATCCATGTCCAAAAAGCCGTATTACCTCACCACCGCAATCGCCTACACGTCCGGCAAGCCGCACATAGGCAATTCCTACGAGATCGTTTTGACCGATGCCATCGCGAGGTTCAGGCGAATGCAGGGCTATGATGTATTCTTCCTGACGGGCACCGACGAACACGGGCAGAAGGTCGAAATAAACGCGCAAAAGGCGGGCGTGTCCCCCAAGGAGTTCGTTGACCGTATCGCCGGCGAGATCAAAGGTCTTTACGCAACGCTGAACATCTCCTATGACAAGTTTATCCGCACCACTGACGATTATCACAAAACCGCCGTGCAGAAAATCTTCAAAAAGCTGTACGAGCAGGGCGACATCTATAAAAGCGAGTACGAGGGCTGGTACTGCACGCCCTGCGAAAGCTTCTTCACGGAGTCGCAGCTCAAGGACGGCAATTGCCCCGACTGCGGGCGCGAGGTCGTAAAAACCAAGGAGGAAGCCTACTTTCTGCGGCTGTCCAAGTATCAAAAGCGGCTGGAAGAACACATCGCGCAAAATCCCGATTTCATCTGCCCCGAAAGCCGCAAAAAAGAGATGATCAACAACTTTTTGAATCCGGGACTTCAGGATCTGTGCGTGTCGCGCTCGTCGTTCAAATGGGGGATTCCCGTGCCGTTTGACGACGGCCACGTGATCTACGTCTGGATCGACGCGCTGTCAAACTACATCACCGCGCTGGACTACGACGTCGACGGAAGCGGCGAGCTTTACAAAAAATACTGGCCCGCCGACGTGCAGCTCATCGGCAAGGATATCGTCCGTTTCCACTCGATTTACTGGACGATCGTGCTCATGGCTTTGGGCGAGCCGCTGCCGAAGCGGATCTACGGTCATCCGTGGCTTTTAGTCGGCGCGGATAAGATGTCCAAGTCCCGCGGCAACACCATTTACGCCGACGGGCTGACAGAGCTTTTCGGCGTGGACGCGGTAAGGTACTATTTGCTGTCCGAGATGCCCTATGCGGTTGACGGCTCCATCACGTATGAGACGGTCATCGAGCGGTATAATTCAGATTTGGCGAACACGGTCGGCAACCTGGTCAACCGCACTGTCGCCATGGTCAATAAATATTTCGGCGGCGAGCTGATTTGCCGTGACGCAGGCGGCGATTTTGACGATGAACTCAAGTCAGCCGCCTTGAACGCCGTCGATACGCTGACAAAGGCGTTCGACGATTTCCATGTTGCCGACGCGGCTGAAGCCGTGATGTCGCTGGCCCGCAGGAGCAATAAATACATCGACGAGACGATGCCCTGGGCTTTGGCGAAAGACGAAAGTCAGCGCGGCAGGCTCGCGACGGTATTGTACAACCTCGTGGAGTCGATCCGCTATATCGCGGTCTTTCTGCGGCCGTTCATGCCTGAAACGGCGGAGAAAATTTTCACACAGATCAACTGCACGATAGATTCCCTCGACAGCCTTTCTTCGTTTGGGCAGATCCCGGCCGGCTCGAAAGTCGGCACGGCGACTCCCCTGTTCACGCGTATTGACGCCGAAAAAATGCTGGCGGAGATTCACCAGAGATTCGGCGGACAGGAAGCGCCGCCCGAGTCCAAGGATGTTCCCGGCGTCGCCATGATCAGCATTGACGATTTCGCGAAAGTGGAACTAAAAGCCGCGAAAATCGTTGGCTGCGAGCCGGTCAAGCGCGCTAAAAAGCTGCTCAAGCTGACGCTCGACGACGGCAGCGGCGTGCCCCGGACGGTCGCTTCCGGCATCGCGAAGTGGTACGAACCGGAGGAGCTTGTGGGGCGCACCGTGATCTGCGTTGCGAACCTCAGTCCCGCCGTGCTCTGCGGTGTTGAAAGCCAAGGCATGATTTTGGCGGCGGACTGCGGCGAGGACGACGTGAGAGTGATTTTTGCTGACGGGATACCGGCCGGGGCCAAGGTACGATAAATGATGTACAACATCTTCGATTCACACGCGCATTACGACGATAAGGCGTTCGGACAGGACCGTTCGGACGTCCTTTTGTCTTTGCCCAAAAACGGCGTTGCGGGCGTGATAAACTGCGGGTGCGATCTCAAGTCGAGTCAGGCGTCCCTGCGGCTCGCGGAAAAGTTTAAGCACGTGTACGCGGCTTGCGGCGTACATCCCCATGACTGCGCGAGGTACGGCGGCATCAGCGCCCTGTGCGAAGAATTCACGCCGCTGTGGGCGCATGAAAAATGCGTGTCCGTCGGCGAAATCGGGCTTGATTACCACTACGACTTTTCCCCGCGCGAGCTGCAGCGTAGCTTTTTTGAAGAGCAAGTCAGTCTCGCTCTGGAGCTGGATTTGCCCGTCATCGTCCATGACCGCGAAGCGCACGAGGACACGATGGCCGTGCTGCGCAAGTACCGGCCAAAGGGCGTGATGCACTGCTTTTCCGGCGGCGTTGAGCTTGCGCGGGAGGTCGCGGCGCTCGGCATGTATATTGGCTTAGGCGGCGCGGTAACGTTTTCGGGCGCAAGAAAGCCGCTGGCTGTAGCGGCTTTTGTCCCGGACGACCGACTGCTTGTCGAGACCGACTGCCCGTATATGTCGCCTGTCCCATTCCGGGGCAAGCGCAACGATTCGACGCTTATCACCTACACGGCGGAAAAAATCGCGGAGGTACGCGGCGTAACGGCGCAGGAGGTTCTTGACATGACGGCGGGAAATGCGAAAGAGTTGTTTGGGATCATAGATTAAGGAATGTTTTATGGAGAATATTGATTTTTCAAAAATAACAGCATGCGGTGAGTGTTGCATCGGCTGCAAGAAAAAAGAAAAAGGACTATGTGAAGGGTGTATTGAATCCAACGGATATTGCAAAGAATGGGCGCAATCCGGGCAATGTCCGATACATAAATGCGCAAGGAAGCACTCTGTTCAATTCTGTGGATTATGTGCAGAATTTCCGTGCGGCGAGCTTACAAAAAAGATACACTGGAATCCAAATGTTGTTGAGGATTTAACGGAACTTGCCAACGCTTATCGAAGCATTTAGCAGGCTGATCGAAGAACGAATGAAACTCAGCTGATCACTGCCCATTGATCACTCAAATTTTCTCTATAGCCGTGATATTTCCCTTAAATCCCTCTATATATGACACGTCGCCCATCCTTTTCGCGGCGCTGTCAAGGTTTTTGTCCACGTAAAACTCGACCACGTTTTTCATCTGCGCGTTCACGGGCGAATACTGATTGGCGGAGTCGGTGTGGCGGTCGCTTTTGAAGTCGCACACGACCACAGTAAAGGTTTCGCCGCCGTCAAGCGTGACTAAAAAACGTTCGCCCAGAGTGCCGCTGTAGTAGCTGCCCAGCGCGACCATGTAGTCGCCGCCCATTTTCCGGAGGCCATTTTCGTCGGTGTAGGCCTCCTGCTGGAGCTTCCACTGCGCCGAATTCCTATTCAGGCTCGTGTAATAGGTGTACGTTTTGAACGACGTGTCTCCCTGTGGGATTTCATAATCCGTGCTCTTAACAAGCGGCTTGACATCGGCGGGTTGAGCTTTTTTTACCTGATCTGTCGCGGCTTTTTCCGCTGCGGGTTTATCCGCTGTGGCCGGAGCCGTTTTTTTCACGGGTGCCGCGTTCACGGGGGTCTTGCTTGTTTGCGCGGCCGATTGAGCGGTCGGTTGAGCGGTCGCTTTCGCCGTATCAGCCGCCTGTCCGCCGCTTTTGCAACCGCTCACGGCAGTTGATTTCCGCGCGGACTGCACGAACGCGGCCGGTTTTTCACACAGTATCTCGCATTGGGACGCGGTGCGCTCCGCGCAGTAAAATGTGACCGTCACGACCGCCGAAGCGGCGCATGCCATGATGCATGTTATGATGTTCTTCAAAATAATTCCTCCGTCAATCACAAAATCAAAAAACGCAGTCATAGTTTTGACTGCGTTTCTCTATTTATGCACACAAGAGGAAAATTTTATGAAATTCAGTCTATATGCAAAAAACTTGGCATAAGCTTCAGCTTAAATTGATTGACTCTGTGCAGATGATCAATCTTTTCCCTGATTTTCGCGTCCGGGCACAATCCGGTACGGATGTATTCGTCCAGAACCTGGTACGTGAAGCCCAGATTCTCTTCGTCGGTTTTGCCCGTCAGCCCGTCAGCGGGCGTTTTGTCCACAAGCGCGGACGGCAGTCCCAGGGCGCGGCCTATCTGCCTGACCTCAGTCACGGTCAGCATGGACAGCGGACTGAAGTCGCCAACGCTGTCGCCGTACCTCGTGGAGTAGCCGACATAATCCTCCGACAGGTTGCAGGTGTTGGCTACCCGCCCGTTCACCGACTGCGAAACCGCGTACAGCGCCGACATGCGCAGTCTCGCGGGCAGGTTGAACCGCGTCTGATCCGTTGCGGCGATCCCAGCGCGATCCATTTCCGCCAAAATCCCGTCGTATGCCGCGCGGATGTTGACGGTATACCGCCTGATTTGCAGGAAATCCGCAAGCGATTCCGCCGCGCCGATATCGCTTTGGACGCCGTTTGGCATCATCACGCCGACCACGCGCCCACGGCCCAGCGCCTCCGCGCACAGCGCCGCGACAACGGAGCTGTCCTTACCGCCGGATATCCCGACGACGGCGGCGCAGTTCGCGCCATTTTCCTCGAACCAACGGGCGATCCAATCAACAATGTCATTTTTTGTCTTTTCGGCATTAAACATCTTACACTTTCCTTTCAAAAATTTTTTTAATATCTACCTCATACGCGTCATATTCAAAATCAAAATGATACCCCAGCTTTTCCGCAAGCGCCACCGACGCTTTGTTTGCCGCGTCCCAGCTCGGGTACAGTCCGCGCTCCAGGCAGTGTAGGATCAGCTTCGCGGCACAGGCCGCCGCCAGACCCTGGCGTCTGTAACCGGATTTTGTGGCGATCTCAATTTCTATCCCCTCGTCATAAACCGTGTAGGATGACGCGCCGGATACGATTTCGCCCCGGTGGACGGCGCAGTACCCCAAGCCGCGCGACAGGTAATCCTCGGCGGAGGAGAACTGCGAACAGAAATCCTGCGAGAAATCGTGCAGGAACGTCTGATGATAAAGCGCTTCGTCAATTTGCGTCAACTGAAATTCATCCGGCAGCTCCCCGATAAAACGCCGGAGCTTTTCTTCATCGAAGCAGTCCTTTTCTTTTTTGATGGCGTAACGGGAGATTTTTTTGACGATATCTCCGTAAACCGTTTCGATCAAACCGCCCCAGCCATCGTTTTGCGGTATCATGAGCATCCACGGTGTTTTATGTCCGGACGGTATATTCTTCACAAGATTTATCGCCTCGTCATCTCTATGGTCGCCCGCAAAAACGCAGAAATCGCCGACCAATATCTGCGCGCAGACAATGTCCCGCAAATCATTGACCCACCCGCGTCCCATATGCCCCTGCGTGAAAGAGCGTATCATTGTTTCCTCCGAATAGGCAAATAATTCCTCAAGCAATTTTGCCCGTGAACGATGCAGTTCTATCACAATCGTATCCCCTCTCTGATTCGTCCGCCGCCAAGCAGATTTTCACCGTCATAAAGCGCCGCGATCTGCCCCGGCGTAACCGCCCGTTGCGGTTCGTCAAAACGCACTTCTACCATGCCGTCCTCGTGCGCGTACACAACAGCCTTGGCCGGGCGCGCGCGGAAGCGTATCTTGACCTCCGCCGTGAATTCTGACGGCGGCCTGTCAAACGCGATCCAGTTCATGTCCTCCGCGATGAAGCCGCCGGCGTTTTGCTCCGTCCCCTCGCCCAGGATCACGGTGTTTTCGGCGGCGTTTATTCCTGTTACGAACATAGGTCTGCCGAACGCGCCAAGCCCTTTGCGCTGACCGACCGTGTAGCAGACGATGCCCATGTGACGCCCGATCACATGGCCGCCCGCGTCAACGAAATCGCCTTCCTTCGGCGGGACTCCTGTATACTCGCGGATGAATTGAACATAATTGTTATCTGGAATAAAGCAGATCTCCTGGCTATCCGGCTTATGGGCGACTGGCAGACCCCCCAACACCGCGATTTCACGAACGGCGTCCTTGCTCATCCCCGCCAGCGGGAACATCGCGGCTTTCAACTGGTCCTGCCGCAGCAGCGCCAGAAAGTAGCTCTGATCCTTGCCGCACGGGGACTTTCGCAGCATGTACCGCCCGCTTTTTTCGTTAAATTCCACAGCGGCATAATGGCCTGTCGCGAGTCTGCCGGCCGACAGCTTCCCCGCCGCGTCCAGCATCGCGCCGAACTTGATCTCACGGTTGCAGACGGCACAGGGGTTCGGCGTCGCGCCGTTTTGGTACTCGCGCACGAAATAGTCCGTCACCTTTTTCCTAAAAATACCACGCAAGTCCAAAACATGGTGCTCTATCCCGATATGCTCCGCGACCTTTTTCGCGTCCCCGACGCCGGGCGGAGGCCCGTTCCCGCAAAGCGCAAGCGTCAGTCCGACAACCTCGAAGCCCTGCTCTTTCAAAATCAGCGCGGCAACGGAGCTGTCTACGCCGCCGCTCATGCCGACGGCCACTCTTTTTTCATGTCCAAGCATATTCTTTCGTCCTTATCTGCGTATGTATACTCCTTAACTCCTTAAAATCACAGCAAAAAATTGCGCAAAACCCGTATATCAAAACTTTTGCTTGTTTTTTGTGGATTTTATAGTCGTTAAGGCGTACATTATTATAGCACAAACTATGGAAAAAATAAAGATATTTCATTTAACCCTTGCAAACCTCGGCTAAATCATGTACAATAGTATATAGTGAGGGATTATTCGCTGTTTTTTATGAAAATATCGGACATGCTTCAACTAAATGACTGGATGCGCTTAAGAACCTGTTTAGCATCTCGCCGCGAGCAAAATTTTGAGTAAAATCAGGTGAGATGCAAGGAAAAAAGCGCAAAAATAATTTGTTTATTTCGAGGCTTGATTACAAGCCTCTACATTTCTTGACGCAGCAGATCTCCTGATTTTACCAAAAGTTTGCCGCGTGGGAGATGCTAAACAGGTTCTAAAGGAGGACAATTTTTTGGTTGCGGATTTACATTGTCACACAAGGCTCTCTGACGGGTCAATGGGCATCGACAACTTGATCGTTTTGGCGAAGAAACAGGGAATCAAAACCATCTCCATCACGGATCATGACTGTCTTGCCGGGAACGTCAGGGGAAAATTGATCGGGGACCGGTTTGACGTCAAGGTGATACCGGGCGTTGAGCTGTCCGCGACCGATAAGAAGCGCGGCGCGCGGGCACATATTTTGTGCTATCTGGCGGACAGCCCCGACAGGCTTGAGGGCTTGTGCCGCCGCAATCTTCTGCAAACAAAAAAAGCCAGCCAGTTTATGACGCTTAAGGCGGCGGCGCGTTTTCCCGTCACGCCCGATTTTATCCTCAAGTGCGCCGTCGGTTCCACCGGCGTTTACAAGCAGCACATCATGCACTCGCTGATGGAAAGCGGCCTGGCTGACCGCGTCTACGGCGATCTTTACCGCGAAATCTTCACGGCCGAGGGCGCGAATCCTATCCTTTATGAGCCGATTTACAGCGAGCCCTCGGAGGTCATCGAAGCCGTGCATGACGCGGGCGGCATCGCCGTTTTGGCGCACCCCGCGCTGTATAACAACTACGAGCTGCTGGACGAGCTTATCGAGTTTGGACTTGACGGTATCGAGGTCTGGCATCCGTCGTGTAAGGAGGAGGACGTGGTTTATTTGCAGCAAAAAGCAAAGAAGCACGACCTGCTCATGACAGGCGGCAGCGACTTCCACGGATTTTACGGCGTGGGCTGCGTAACGGTAGGGTCGTGCGTTACGCCGGACGCGCAGTTTGACGCGCTTTTGTCTTACAAGTCGAGGCGGAGACGGCAGCAAAGGCAAAAGCTTGCGCAAGCGAATGCCTGAGCTTCGCAGAAATTCGGCGCTAATTGAACAGCATAAATGGGGCAGACTTTGTGTCTGCCCCTAATAGATTTTAGATGTTACAGGTTCTAAGAAAAAGCCCAGCACAACACCGGCTATGAATCCACCGCCGTGCTCCACCAGCGTGTACTTGTCGGCAAAGACGTTGGCAAAAACGCAAATCAGCAGATAAATGCGCTGGAGAGAGCTTGATTGCTCCAGCATGTGCGCCCTACGCTTCAAAAACAGAACAGCCAGGCAATTCGGCGCAAGGTGCGCCAGCGCACCCCCATGAATCAGCATTGAGGTTACAATGCGCCCTACCTGCCCCGAAAGAATCGCAGACCTCTTCAACGCAAGCGCCTGCGCCACGGGACCGGAGGGTGACTCAAGCATTAGCCGCTTGAAATCCCACCGCAACGCGCCCTCCGAAACAAAGATGAGATAATCAAGCACGAATACCGTCGTTATCAGCAGGATGCAGGACAGCGTTACCGGCAAGCATGTACCGTCTGATTTTACCATTCATCTTTGATTCTCCTTTTTCAAACAGCTAGTCCTCCGTCGCGCTAATCCAGCGTTTTAGGCGTGACGGAGGGCTAGTTGATTCTGATAAAACTGTTCGCCGCGACGATAATGCCGTCAACCTCCGCCGCTTCGCCGTTGTAGTTTACATAAATAACCGCTCCGCCGTCATACTCCGTGCAGTAAACATTCCGCTCGGCGGTTTCGTAGTTGTCGGTGATGCGGGTATTGCGCAGGCTGCTCAGGGCTTCGCTGGCCTTTTGGTAGAATTGAACGGCGTCCTGGAGCCATGTTTCGTAGTAGAATTTTTCCGATGAGGAATCAAAAGTCCACTCATATGACGGACACGCGCCGTACTCCACAAATCGGAGCATCGTCTTGCTTGGATCGGCGGACAGATTGATCGGCCTGCCCGAGTAATCGACCGTGCCGTGGAGGATCATCTGCACAAAAGGCACCGCCTCGTAATAGCCCTTGCGCTCGCCCGCCGCTGCCACAACAGGGAGATTGACGATGACGTCGGCGTTTTTGATCGCGTAGAAATTTCCCGTATCAAGCATCATATCACGTCCCGTCGAAAGCGCGGCCGCGTTCTCCGCGACGATCGCGGCGGCGCTTTGGCGGCTTGTATAGCCGTTTGAGTAGTCGGAGTAGAGCAGTCGCGCGGCGTCCTCCAGGCAAAAACCGTCAAAACTCAGCTTTTTAGCGTCGGTCAGCAGCTTTATGACCACATTTTCAAGGCCGGAAAAACCCAAAAGATTCCTTTTCAGCTTGGACACCTTGGTTATGTCCTGCGTCGGGTTAGGCATATTGACGCCCGCGTTTTCGCCGCTTATAGCGTGAGCCGCCTTGTTGGATGTCACACTGTCACCGCTCCACGACAGCGCGCTCACGTCAAGAAACAGACTGTGCCCCTGCGCCGCCGCGTACTCCGACAACTGACCAAAGCCCTTTTTGCCGCCCAGACTCCATGACGGCGACAGCTTGCCGATTTCGTTTTGGTTGACCCCACCGGACAATGCGCCGCGAAAGCGGATATTCACGTTGTTGATGCCCTTAGCTTTCATCCTCGCCAGAATGTCCCGCGCCTGCTCAAAAGTCGTCAGCGTTTTCGTCGTCTCAATCTTTTGGATCAGGCTTGAAAACCCGGTGGACGCGCCGACAAGGCTCAGGTTGAACGGGAGATATTCCTCGTTGCGGACTATATTGGTGGATATAAGCCGGTTGCGCATAAACTGTTCGCGGCACGCCGCCGCCATTCCGTCGTAATTTGCGCTGCCGCCGCCCAGCAATCGCACACACAGCCGAACCTCATCCACAGAGCTTTCTGTGTTCACCGTCCGAACCGTATGGGCTTTCTCGCCGGTTATTTTCGTTTCAGTAATATTAAAACTGGCTCCTACCATGTTGAGGCCGCTTTCGCCTGTCGCGCGGTCCGCGGAAATCGTGGCGATCGCATCGCCGGACTCGATGATAATAATGAACGCGTTGTTGCCGCGTTTTGCTCCGAATGCCGGAAAAATCGCCGGGAGCGTGGCTTGCCTGCCGGGATTAACCACATCTCCGCCGTACACCGCAAATCTCAGCGGCTTGAAATTCGGATCCGGGACAGCGGTATAGATCACCGCGCCGCAGCCGTCCGGCACCAGGATGAAGTCGCCATCCTTCGCCTCCGTGTTCGCGCCGAAAAACTCAAACAGTCCGAGATTTTCAATAAAGGCGTTCCCATTGCCTGACAGGTTTTCCCACGCCGCACTGATGTAAAGGTTGCCGTCACGCAGCCGGTAGCTCACCGTGACCAAAAACACAATGTCGGTCTTTTTGAAGTCGCGTTCAGAAAGCTCGCCGTCCGCCAGCTTGTCCCGATCGACGCTTTTCGCCGTGGCTTCATCGACGGTTATGACGTACTTCACGTCGAAACCGGTGACCTCCATGCTTCCCGTCACGTCCACGGCCACATTGCCGTAGGCGACGGCGTCATCCTGCGAGTTGACGCGGTAGACGTCGCGCCCGCATACGATATCAAGACGCGCGATAGCCGCCGGACTGCCGCCATGACCCGCGGCGACCGGCGCGGGCGTGTACGCATCGTCATTATCATCCTGATCGCCGTCCTGACTGTCATCTTCATCCGCGGCGATTGGCAGCGAGTACCACATCTGCTCCTTGGACGTCTCAAACAGCGCGACGCCAAAGCTATTGTCGTCGAGGTACAGCCGCATAAGCCCCGAGCTTGTCATGGGGTTTCCGAGCCGTTCGCCATCGATGAAATGCAGACTCGGATCGCGCACGGCTGAGACATGCTCCCTTATTTCGCCCTCGAAACGCAGGGTATTGAGCGATAACGCGGGCGGCTTCAGCAGGCCGCAGCCCGCGAGGGTAAATGTAAATAGCAATAAGGCGGCCAGAATAAAGGCCGCCAGACGGGGGATTATTCGATCGTTCATGCGAATCAACCTTATATTATGATTAGGTAACCGCTGATTGCCTAGTAACCCATCGCCACCGCTCCCAGCAAAATCAGCGCCGCGAACGCGAACACCGCCGCGAACAGCTTCCACGTAAACCGCATAAATTTCCCGTATGACACATTGACAAGCCCTATCGCGATGAGCATGACGCCGCTCGTGGGATAAAGTATGTTCGCGAAGCCGTCGGACATGCAAAACGCGATGACGATCGACTGACGCGAGACGCCGACCATGTCCACAAGCGGCAGCACGAGGGGCATGATCAGAAACGCCTTTGCCGTGCCGCTGCCGATAAAAAACTCCAGCGCCAGCACGAACAGGAAAATAAACAGCAGCGCAGACGACGGCCCGAAGCCCTTGATCCCCTCATACACATGGTAAAGAATGGTATCAATAATCATGCCCTGCTTTAAGATAAACGTGATCGCCATGACAAATATGATCAGCGGGGCGATGGGCGCGATGGCTTTCGCGCCGTCGGCAAAGCCGCTCAGGAGTTTTTTTCCGCGTATCCCAACGATGCGCCCCGCCGACAGCCCGCCCACGGTGAACAGCACCGCCATAGCCACCATCGGCAGAAAATCAATGTTCCCGCGTATGACCTCCGGCACGGCCTCGATACGCTGAACAATGAAGCTGACCGCCGCGCAGAAAAGCACTCCGCCGATACAGCCGACGAAAGTCCGCGTCGCCTTACGCATTTTGGGATCGCGGACGATCTCCTCGTCTATACCCGAGCCGTACTTCTCGCGCAGCTTGAGGTCGCTTTCATAAACGATGGACTTGCGCGGATTCTTTTCTATTTTTTTTGCGTATAAAACAACAAATGTTGTCAAAATGGCGTACACGCCGAAGAAAATCACGAGCCTGTACGCGAGTCCCGAAAACATCGGCAGCTTCGCCATGGACTGGACGAGGCCCACGTTGAACGGGTTGAACAATGCGGCAGAGTAGCCGAAAGCGACGGAGATCAGGCTTATGCTGATACCCACAAGCGAGTCCCAGCCCAGCGCCAGGGAAATCGCCACACACAGCGGCACGAGAGTCACGCTCTCCTCCAGTATGCCGACGATGGAACTCAGCGCCATCATTGCGAGGATCATGATCGGCAGAAGCCTGTATTTTTTATCGGCGAACTTTTTTACGATGACGGACAGTATGTATTTCAGCACGCCGCTCTTTTCCAAAATCAAAAACGTGCCGCCGATGAGGATGATAAACAGGATGATCGCGACGCCGGTCAGCGCCTCGTCGGACGTAAATACCTCGATCGGGGCCGTGAACGTTTTCCAAAACGGCATTTTGAAATCGGGCATCGGCGCGTATGTGCTGACATTTTCTCCTGTAACAGGGTCAACTGCGGCGGGAATAATCGCGCCATCGCCGCCAACGTCGTATGCCCCGCGAGGCACGACCTGGGTCAGCACGCCGACAAACAGCATGATCCCCAAAATCAGCGCGGTGATGACGGCGACGGTCTTTTTGTCGAGCTTCAGCCCCTGCGGATTCCCGGCGGGAGACTCAAGCGCGTTATTGGGCTTTTTGTTTTCTGTCAATTTAACCTCCACCCCGCCGGGTTTATTCGGCGTCCGCATTGGTGCGGCATAATTTTGACTATACTGTATCCTACTTCCTTATCTAACTGCGATCTCATTAACGCCAGTCAAACGAGAACATAAGTCCGTCCACCGTGCCGGTGATACGGCCGTCCTTGCTTTGCTCGAACGCTTCCAAAAACGCGGCCAGCATGTCGGGATCCTCGAAAGTGATAGAGCCGGTCAGCCGCAGCCCGCTGGCGGGAAGCAGGGGCGTTTTGGTATAGCTGCCATAGCGGAACACACCTATCCACCAAGTGTTCTGGGTTCCGCAGTCAAGAAACAGCTCGTCGCCCTGATACACCATCATGGACATTTCAAGATTCAGATCCGACGCGTCCCAGAAAAACGTCTCTTTGGGATCCTTTTCGTACAGCCCTATCTCCGCGCCGTTTGAGGGCCCGTAAAGCCCTTTCCATATCTGAACCATATAATCTCGCCCGTCATATGAAAACGGGACGCGCATTGTGTCAATATAAATCAGCAGCATCGGGGCCAGCAGGTCGAACAGGCGGTTGTATCCCGTAGTGCGCTGCCATCCTTTATCCGTGGCGCGCGTCAGGTGCCCGACGTTGTAGTCAAAACCGATGCCCAGTATCCCGTCGCCGGACGTGCTGGTGATCCAGCCGGTCGCCGCGTGATACAAAATGCCCTGCGGCACGTAAAACATCTCGCCGTGACGGGTGGTGAAAATCGTGATCAGCTGGTAGACGTCGGGTTCTGCCGTTTCGCGCAAGGCGATGTAGACATTGCGAAAACCGTTCTGCATCATGTATTGCATCGAGTCGTCCCATTCCCCCCGCAGGGGAAGCTCGCTCTCTTTTACAATGGGCGCCTGAGCCATGATGCGCCCGATGGCCTCGGGATCGGAGTTCCCTTGGAAAAGCTGCTCAAGGGCGTTTTCGATGATCATGCTCGCGGCCTGCCAGGTGTCCGGGTGGAACAGGCGCAGGCTCGCGTCAGGCTCAGGCAAGATGAATATACCGTCCGGGTTATTTATCGAACGCTGGCCTTTGTCGAGCACAGCCTCCTGCTCCGGGGTGGAAGCGGCGATGGCGGCTTCAGGCTGGCTCTCGGACACGGACACGGCGTTTTCCTCCGCGGCCGCGAGGGCGGCTGCGCGCCGTCTCTCGAGCGACACGGCGTTTTCCTCCGGGGCCGTCGCGATGGCGGCGGGCAGGATGATGGCCGCGGCGGCGCAGAGGGATAGCAATACGCACAACGCGCGGGTCATTAAGCGATATTTCTTCTTCATGATGTCTACTCCTTATCTCGAATTAAGTAACCTGTTTTCACAAATCAGTCCCGTCTCAGCGCGTCTATCGGCAGCATCTTTGCCGCGCGCCGCGCCGGATAAATTCCGAAGAACATGCCTATGGCGCTGGAGAAACCGACGGCTATCGCCACCGTGCCGGCTTTCAGGTCAACAGGGATGCCCATCAATATCGAAACGGCCGTCGCGCCGCCAACCCCGGCGACAAAGCCTACGATGCCGCCTATCAGGCACAGAATGACCGATTCCGTCAAAAACTGGATCAGGATCGTTGACGTCTTTGCGCCCAGCGCCTTGCGTATGCCGATCTCGCGCGTGCGCTCCGTGACGGACACAAGCATGATATTCATGACGCCGATGCCGCCGACTAAAAGCGAGATCGCGCTGACTCCGGCGATAAACGTCGTCAAAATATTGATGACGGAGTCAAGCATGTCAATGTATGTAGCCATGTTCGTGACGAAATAGCGATTGCTCCCGAAATTGCCGTGACGGGCGTACAGCAGGTTTTTCACCGTGTTGCCGACGCTTTCAAGCATATTATCGTCCGTAGCCATGATATAGATCATATCGTAATAGCCGTCGCTGCCCATCAGCGCGTCGAGCGACGTGCTCGGCATAATGATCATCGCGGAGGCGGCCATACCCTCGCCGCCCATGAAGCCGCTCATCATGTCCGAGTAGTCGCCGATATCGCCCATCGCGAACAGATCCGAAACGCCGATTATTTTCAGCGTCACGTTCTTGCCGTTCATGGCGAAGTCAATCGTCTGCCCCGTGCAGTTTTCGTAGCCGAACAGCATCGTCGCGCTCAACGGCGGAATGACACAAACGTTGGCGGAGGAGTTGTATTCCTCCTCGGTAAAAAACCGCCCGTGCTTCACGGGGATGTTCATGACGTACTGGAAGTCCGGCGTACCTCCAAGCACCATCGCGAGACCCTCAGCGTTCCTGGCTGTAAACGTTCCCATGTTAAAGACGATCGGCGACACGTACTTTACCGACTCAAGCTTTTTGATGGCGGCCACGTCCTCGCGGCTGATAAACTCGCTTGAAGAGGCCGCCGCATCGACGGCGATGCTGACGCAGTTCGAGCTCATGTCCTGTATCATGGAGACGATGTAGTCCCGCCCGCCGTCACCAACGGTTATGATGGCAATGACGGAGGAAACGCCGATGATGATGCCAAGCATCGTCAGCAGCGAGCGCATTAGGTTTGTGCGGATCGAATAGACCGCGATCCGTATGTTTTCGCTTATGTTCATTGCGTCACCCTTTGTCTGCCATCAACGTAACACGTTTCCCGCGCATCATTTCTATTCATTCGTCTCTGCCGCCGTTTCCAGCGCTTTCATGTCGATCTTGTCACCATCCTTCATCGAGGCATAGGGACTTTTCACGATGACGTCCCCCACGCTCAGGCCCGACAGGATCTCGTAGTTCACCCCGTCGAACAGCCCGGTCACAATCTCCGTGCGGCTGACGGTTTTTTCCTTGCTGTCATACAAAAAGACATATACGCTGTTTTCGGAATCGTACTGGAGCGAGCCCATGGGCACTAAAACGGCATCCTCCGAAGTCTCAACGTCGATAGAAATATTGACATCGAAGCCGATGATAACGCTTTCGTCCGGCTCGGGGATCGCGATACGGGCTTCCACGCCGCTTGACGAGCCGCTTGAACCCAGGATCGAGCTTATGTTGATCGAGCTGTCGGTCGATGCCACGGGGCTGATATACACGATATTGCCCTCAAACTCCCGGCCGCTTACGGAGGTGAGCTTGACGGGCTGATCCATGTGAACCTTTGACACGTCATACTTCCCCAACACAAGCCGCACCTCAAAGGGGTAATACTCGATCACCATGCCGCTGCTGTTGTCGGCGAACAGGCCGGAAATCATTTTCGTGATGTCCATGCCGCCGGATGACGATGACGTCAGCATGGAAAGGATGGTCGTCACGTCTATCGCAGAGGCCGCCGCCGCGTCACCCGACGCGGAGAAGTACGGCATCCCTTTCATGATGTTGACTTCGCGGACAATGCCGCCGTATTCGGCGTACCAGCCTTTTCTGAGCGCCTCGACCGTGTACACCGTGGATTCATAAGCTTTTTCCGCGTTGTCGTACAGCGATTTATACATGGACTCCATCGTGGTGTTGCCTTGCAACTGAAGGATCATCTGATTCGCCTTGAGCTGGACAAGCTCCAGCGTGGCGGACATCAGCGCCTGCTCCTCCTCGCTCTGGCCGAGCATGGAGCTTATTGAGGACATGTCGAAGCTGCTCATAGCGTTGCCGCCAAGCATCGCGGCAATGGCGGAGGAAGAGCTTGAGTTTCCGCCGAACAGGTTGACGATACGGCCCAGTACCGTGTCGGAGCTGTTGAGTCCCAGCAAACTGAACAGTCTGCCGCCAACCTCGTTTTCCGCCTTGGCGGGAGCGGCTTCCTGCTCCTTGCTCACTTCGACGGCCTTCTCCAGTTCTTTTACTTTCGCCTCGACCACGGCGACCTCTCTGTTGACCCTCGTAAGCTCGGACGCGGAATTCTTCGCCGTATTAACATAGTCCTGGTACGCCTTTTTCGCGGAATCACGATCGTTCTTTTTCTGGCGGACGACCTCGTCCAGCGAGGACGTGTCAAAGGACGCCAAAAGCTCGCCGGCTTCAATGCGGTCGCCTACGCGGACATAAACCTCGTCCACGACCGTACCCTCGATTACCTTGAAAACGCCCTGATGCGCGGACTGTACCGTGCCGGACGTATCAATCTTTTGGGTGATATTCCCTCTTTGCACCGTCGTCAGCGTGACGCTCGCGCCTTTGTCCGGCTTGAACACGTAATAGGCAATCGCGCCGATTACCGCAAGCGCAAGCACAAGGCATACGGCCGCAAAAGCTTTTTTCTTCACGGGCCATTTCATAAAAGATGTCATAAAAGCAGTTCCCCCCGAAAACAGATATTAGATTTTAGATGTTAGACGTTAGTACTGGTTAGAAAACGTTCATCTGTTTCTCAAAATTTTATTCGCAGTTATGAGTTGAAACGCCTGTTCATACATATTAGGGCGTACTTAAAAAACCCCACGCGCACGGCTTTTTAGCGCTTTTTCCGCCGCCCTGCGTTAAAATTCCTTGAAATACGGGTGTATTACTGCGAAATTTTGCCTTGTTCGACGAAAAAAATCGCTCAAAAATCCGCACACGGGGATTTTCCAAACACGCCCTAAAAAGTCACATAAAAAGAAAGGTATACGCGCTTATGAAAAAAATTATCCGAGTTTTGTTTTCTGTTCTTCTCACCCTGACGCTCTGCGCCTGCGAGGGCGGGCGCGTCATGGACGTCTGGATTTTTATGGAACGCTTCAACGCCCGCAGCCGCGAGCTTACCGCCGATCCCGCGTCGCTCATCGTGATAGAGGACAGCGGCGAAAAGAAGTACACGCTGTTTTTGCTTTTGGAAAGCGGCGGCGGAAAAATCATGCTCACGCTATACCCCGCGCCGGACGGCTCGATCACACGGTGCGATATTACGGCGGAAAAGCCCACGGAAAAGGCCGGTGAGCTGTTCTCACATTTTTACGCGGCGGCGCTGAACGCGGCGGTTGCCCTGACGAAAGAAACGCCGGAAAATATTGCCGATGTTTTAACGTCACTGAAAATCACGGACGCAAGAAGCTTTGACCGCGCTTATTCAGAATATGTCACAACGCACCTGTTTGACTACTGCGTCATATCAAACGGGATGGGGATCTCGTTCATCATCGAAAATCTCCGCTTAAAGCCGCGGGACACGTCGGATATCCCAAGTCTGCGGGAGAAGTAATCGGTTATTATTTATTCTTCTTCGAAAACAACATTGTATAACGCCTCAATGTCGTCAGTGAACAGCATATCAGCGCCGTTTTCCTTTAACCGCCCGGCTTTCTTCGCACTGGACACACCGTCAAACATGACGGCCACGTCAAGGCTGTGCGCGTAGCTGATGAACCTTTTTGAATCAAAACGGCTGAAAATTCCATTTTTCCCGGTGATGACAGCGTCGTAAGGAATCGACTTTTTGTCGATTTCTTTGTTTAACAGAGCCGCGCGGAACAGCTCTTTCGCTTCGCTTTCGGTGGCCGCGCGCAGCAATGTGGGATATTTCTCATCAAAAATACTCAAAAGTTGGCTGTTTTCCGTGACGAACACGGCTTTTCGGTCGAATAATGACGCCTCAATCGAATCACAAAGCATTTTCATCGCCGCCTCGGGATCGCTGATCTTTGATTCGTCATGAAAGCTCAGTATAAGCTTGCCGCTTACAAGTCTGCGGAACCAGTTGGCATACTCGTTCAAGGTCACTACGGTCAGATACGAAATATCTTCCATGTCGTCATACGGCGACTCGTCGGCATCGTTTTTGAAGTCCTTGCCGAGATTTATCTTCTGCAGCTGCGCCAGCGTCAGCTTCTCAACGCTCACGGACGCGCCGTACAGCGCGGCGGCATTTCCCTGCTCTGCAAGCTCGCCGGGCCATACCACAAGCACTCCGTCAGCAGTCATCTGAAGCTCAACGCGCAGCGCCCTGCTCATTTGCCTGTTTTCGCCAACATATAGACTAAGGCCCTCGAGAGTCCCGGGAGGCACTGACAGGAATGACGAAATATCGCCGGCCAACGCCGTTCTTCCCGTAATGAATTGATTACGGCTACGCCGGTCCCCCGTCTCCGCCGTTTGATTCAGCAGAAAAAAATATCCGCCCGCCAATATTACGGCTACGGCGAACACTACCGCTGCCAGGATAACAGCCAGCACTTTCTTTTTGGTTTTCATAAATAAAGACACCTGCCCTAATCAAATAAATATTACATGTTTATTTATTATACAGCGGTTCGCGGTTGATTGCAATAGCAAAGCGATAAGTTTATAAAAAGTTAATATTACCACAGACAAATTAATATTAACCATAGACAAATTTATAGTCAAAAAATGTGGACATACCGCCGGAAATATGTTATTCTTAGGTAAAAAAAGAGAAGGAAACTGCCGATGGACATCCGTAAACTGGTCGCCGGACTTAAGAACTGCCCATGCGGGCGTGAGCATTCCGTTGACATAAAAGCCGTGGAAATAGGCTCCGGGCTAAAATCCCGCGCCGCTGAGATACTGAAAGAAAACGGCTTCCCGTCCCGCGCGCTCGTCGTCGCTGACCGCAACACGCTGAACGCCGCCGACGGCATTCTGGGTGTGCTCACGTCCGGCGGCTTCGACTGCACGCTCAAGCTGTATGATGATCTGCGAACCGCCCATATGAGGGATGTGGACGATATAACCGCGCTGTGCCGCGACGTCCGGGGTGTGCTTTCCGTGGGCAGCGGCTCGCTCAACGACATCTGCCGTCTGGCCGCTTTCCGCGCGGACAAAGCTTTCGCGATCTTCGCCACCGCCCCGTCGATGGACGGCTTCGCGTCCGACACCGCGCCCATCACCGACAATAATTTTAAGTTTTCTTACCCGGCGCGTCAGCCCTCGGTCATCATCGGCGACACAAAAATTTTGGCCGCCGCGCCCGCCGAGCTTAAATCCGCGGGGTTCGGCGACATGATCGCGAAGTGTATCGGCCTGGCTGACTGGAAGCTGTCGCATCTGATCACCGGCGAATACTACTGCGAGAACGTGGCTGCCATCACGCAAACGGCCTTTGACCGCGTCGTCTCTCTGGCCGGCCGCGTCACCGACAATGACGAGGAAACCGCCGGGGCTATCATGGAGGCGCTCGTGCTGACGGGACTCGCCATGAAGCTGGGCTACAGCGTGCGCCCCGCGTCCGGCGCCGAGCATGTCGTGTCGCATTTTTGGGAGATCAAGAAGCTGGAGCAGGGACTCACGTCCGACTTTCACGGCAAGAAGGTCGGCGTCGCCACGCTCATGGTCAACCGCCTGTATAAGCAAATATGCGAAAACGCCGATCCCGCCAAGTTCGCGCCGGAGCGGCTTGACTGGGAAAAGATATACGCCGCCTACGGCGAAAGCTTCATCGCTGACGTGAAGCGCATGAACAATCCTACCGTCACGCAGGAAACGTCCGTTGAGCGCATACGTGAAAACTGGGGCGAAATCTGCCGCATCATGCTGGAGGAGTTGCCGTCCGACGGCAAGCTTACGGCGCTGATGAAAAAAGCCGGGGCGGCCACGACGCTCGAAGAGATTTCCGTCCCGCGGGAGCTGGGGCTTCTGGGGCTTGAGTACCACCCGTATATGCGCAACCGTATACTGCTGTCAAGGCTTGTGCCGATGCTGAATGTTGATGTTATTTATTCGGATTTAATTCGGAATTGCTAATGCGAATTACGGGTAAAAAGCAGAAAACAGGTAGAAGTCAGGCGTCATTGCGAGCGCAGAGAAATGTTCTTTTTATAACAGGGCCGGCACGCGAAGCAATCCAGTCATACAACTTTATTTTACGTTTTCTGAATCACTTCTGTTTTCTCAACCGTTTGCTGACTGGATTGCTTCGCGCACAAACATTGCTGTTACTCAACGTTTCTCTGCGCTCGCAATGACGTAAACTTTACCCCATATCTGTCATGCTTACGCGCATATTTTCGACACGTCTCCATTATTCAACACTAATTTACCGAAAGGATATGATCATCTTGAAAAAGTACCTGCTGAAATCCATCGCCCTGCTGCTGCTGGCCGGGCTCGGCGTCTCATGCATGACGTCGGGGCTGCCGATGCAGGCGGAGCAGCCCGACGCGCCGGAGAAAACCGCCGAGGTCAAAAAGAGCGGCTCCGAAACCGAATCCGAATCCCCCGTCGCGCAGTCAGCCGCGCAAGAGCTGTTTGACCCGGGCTACGACGTTTCGCCCGTCATCATCCTCCCCGGCATCAGCCACTCCGAGCTATACCTCTACGACGAAAACGAGCCTGACGGCATCAAAAACGACGCCGACGGCGGCAACATCATCGACGGCATTCTGCCCGTCGATATGATGGGCGCGCTCAAGCCGCTGCTAGGCAAGGCCGTCGCCGCTATCGGGAGCGTTTTGATCACGCAAAGAACCAATCAGTTTTTCAAGGACACGCTTAAAGCGGTCGCGGACTCGCTGTTCGGTCAAATCAAGACGGACGAGACGGGCAAGCTGATCAACGAGGATTACCGGCTCGTGCGCTTTGACCGGCGCCGCGCGGAGTTCCAGACTTGGCACAAGGAAAATCCCGATACGCCCGCTAAGGAGTTCGAGTCGAAGCTTTCAGAGCGCGAGCAGAGGCTCCCCACGTCATACGCGGAGATGTTCCCGGGCGATGTTGACTACCTGCGCCGCATGGTGACTACCTCCTACGCGTCGGCAGGCCTTGGGGACGGCTTTGAGGAGCGCATGGGGCAGGACAAGATTTTCTTCTTCACCTTCAATCTGTACAGCGATCCCCTCTCCGCCGCCGCCGATCTTGAACAGTTCATCCAGGACGTGAAAGAGATCACGGGGCATAAAAAAGTATCTTTGCTTAACGTGTCCCTGGGCGGAACGATCTTCACGGCATGGGCCGATATATACGGCAAGCAGAACAATTTCAAGGATCTCGACCGAGTAGTCAATGCCGTTGCGGTGCTTCAGGGCATGACGATCATCAGCGAGTTTTACGCCGCAGCCGCTTTCAACGCCGCCGAGCGCACCGGCCCGCGCCAGCCAAATCCGCACTTCAATCTGTCGGACGAATATCTGTACGCGGACTTCGTCGGCAAAATTTTTGGTAACACGGCAAGCGAAAATGTGACCGCGCGCGTTTTAAACGCACTGCTGCGCATCCTGCCGCGCGAGGCCGTGGAAAACGTGCTGTCGGCGCTGTTCGACTCTTTTTATAGCAATCTTCTACAGAACACGCCCCAAGCATGGGCGATGGTCAACAGCGATACATATCAGAAAATCAGCGGCGTTTTGCTCAAGGATCTGCCTATAATAAAAGAAAAAACGGAGCGTTTTTGTCAGGCGCAGCTGAATCTCGAAAGCAACGTCAAGGCCATGTCAAAGGCGGGCGTCGCCGTTTCCAGCATCTGCGGTTACAACGTTAATTTCGGCGACATTGATTATAAATATTTCAGCGTCGCCGCGTCCACCGGCAAAATCAACTCCGACGGCGTTATAGACACGAAGTCAACCAGCATGGGCGCGACCTGCGTAGCTCCCGGACAGACGCTGGGCTATACCTCGACAAAGCTCGACACGGGGAATCACAGCTACGTCTCCCCCGACGGCGCGCTTGACGCTTCAACCTGCGCGCTGCCCAAAACCACGTGGTTCTTCGACGGTATGCTCCACGAGGACGCGAACAGCAACTCCGCGGCGACAAACCTCATCTCCACGCTGCTTTCGTCGCCGGAGCCGTTTACTGTGCTCGACTATCCCGATGTATATCCGCAGTTCGGCAAATCCGCAAACAACAAGATGTACCGCCGCGGCGCAATCGGGAACGCGCAGCGCGTCCTCGACGAAAATGACGCGCTGACGCCGGAGGAAATCGCCGCGCTTGAGCACGCGATACTCCGCGCGCAGGCCGAGATCGGCACGACAATCTGCGACCAGGAGGAGGTCGAGGCGATTAAGCGGGAGTTCATCGACGTTTTGGCGCAGTACTACCCCGACAGCGGCGATTATCAGACGGAAAGCGACTTTATGAAGAGCCTTGAAAAGGTGTTCGTTTACCTTGATGAGAAGCTGTTTGATGTTGTTGGCGGGCAAGGATATTCGGATTATGTTAAAGGCTGGTTTAAGTAAATTGAGAATTGAGAATTAGGCACCTATAAAAACACTGGCTTGTCATTCTGAACGTTCATTGTGGCAAGCCGGTGATTTTTGAGATATTCAATTGGAGGAACCATTATGAAAAAATTGTTTGCCGTCACACTGTGCCTGGCGCTGCTGACGCTGTGCGCTTGCGGGGATGGAAAAGACAAATCCAGCGTTCCGTCGGGAGAGTGGGATGTCAGCATCGAAAATATCGACCCGGGCAAGCCGGAAAACAAAGAGTACATCGACTGGGCGAAAGAGAAAGGGCGTGACTTCTGGTCAGCCACTTTCAGCGAACCGGAATATTTTGACGTGGATTCATACGCAACTCAGGCAAACAAGGACGCTGCCGCCTGGATCGATGTTTGGGAAGATGAAGCGAATGGAAAGCGGCGGGAAAGATACTGCTCCTGGAACGACACAAAGGATCTGGTGATTTGCTTTGAGCATATAGACGAGGAATCCTCGAACAAGGAACTGCTTATACGCGACAAGGCCACGGGCAAAACCGAAACTGTCGCCAAAGGCAGTAACAGGGGCGTATTTGACGTGTATATTCTTAGCGGTACACGGTTTCTGTATCGTCAAGATAAGGATTGGAACTATGGCCCGTTTTGGTGGTATATTTATGACATGGAACTCGGGGGCGAAATCTGCGTGGCTTCGAGCGACGGCGGAGATTTGTGCGATTTGGGCGATGAGCGCTATCTGTGGAGCGACTGGAATAATATCGGGGACGTCGAAAACGCGCTCTATCTGATTGACATGCGCGCGTTTGCCGCCGGGAGCAAGGACGCGAAACGCGAGCTTTTCCGCTGGGGCGGCGACTACTTCGGTTTATTTCTCCATCTTTCGTCGGATAAGCGTTTCGTGTACATGAATATTTACGCTTCCTTTACCGAATTTTATCGCGGAGTGTATAACGTCGATACCGGCGAACAGGTTGCTTTCTTCGAGATACAGGCCGACCGAATTGACAGCTTTAACGGCTATGCGTTGATCAACGACGAACTTGAATACCTTTATGAAGCGACGGACAACTATAACGACCCTGATATCAAGTTTTTTTATGTTATCCGTTATGATCGGGCGGTAGGCAAGCCCTGACGCCTAATTCCCAATCCCAATCCCCGCAAGCCGGTCATGCCGTCCCGTTTTTTTTCATATAGATATACAACTGACTCGTACAAGGGGCGTGGTTATATATCTATGAAAAACGCAAAAAAAATCCTCCTCAATACACTGCTGCTGACCGCCGTGTCTTTCCTCATGCAAACGGTCAACGTCTCGTTCAACGTGTGGCTGACGAACCGCATCGGCGCGGCGGGCATCGGGCTTTTCCAGCTGATCATGACCGTGTACGGGCTGTCGGTCACGCTTGGCTGCGGCGGCATACGGCTTGCCTCCACCCGCCTGACCGTCGAGGCCGACGCGAAAGGCGAAAACCCGGGACACATCATGCGCCGATGCATCCTCTACGGCCTGTGCGCGGGCTGCCTCATCTCCGTCATCGTCCTTTTAGGGACAGACGTAATCGCGGCAAAATGGCTGTCCGACAGCCGGTCCGCCGTCCCGCTGCGGGTACTCGCGCTGTCGCTGCCATTCATCGCCATGTCCACCGCCATGAACGGCTACTTCACCGCGCTGCGCAAGATGGTCAAATATTCCTCGGTGCGAATGGCGGAGCAGGGCGTGAAGATCGTCTGCGTCGCGCTGATGCTCGCGCGGCTTTTGCCGAAAGGCGTCGAGTACGGCGTCATCGCCATCGTTTCAGGCATACTCATTTCCGAAGCGTTCTCTTTTCTGTGCCTGTTTTTCCTGTACGTTACGGGGGAGCGCAGCTTCGCGGGACGGCCCAAAACGCGGTTCACCCTGAAAAGCATCACGCGCATCGCCCTGCCCGACGTTTCAGGCGCGGGGGCGCGTTCCGTTCTGCTGATGATCGAGCATTTGCTTATCCCGGTCGGATTCAAGAAGTCGGGAAGCTCGCAGGAGCAGGCGCTGTCCATCTACGGCAACATCCACGGCATGGTGTTCCCGATGCTTTTGTACCCCTCTGCCATATTGACCTCGCTGTCAGGAATGCTCGTACCGGAAATCGCGGAATGCAAGGCCAGAGGCATGGAAAACCGGATCACCTATATCATTATGCGCGTCATGAAAATCACGCTGATCTTCTCCATCGGCGCGGCGGGGATCATGTACGCTTTCGCCGGCGGGCTGTCGCAGCTTGTGTATAAAAATTCAGACAGCGCGTTTTATATCCAGCTGCTGGCTCCGCTGATCCCCGTGATGTACTGCGACATGACGGTGGACGGTATGCTCAAGGGACTTGACCAGCAGCTGTATTCCATGAAGTACAACATCATCGACTCGGCCATGTGTGTGGCTCTGGTGTATATTCTGCTGCCGAAATATTCTGTCAAAGGATATATTATCGTGCTGTTCGTCAGCGAGATCGTCAACTTCTTTTTGAGCGTCCGCCGCCTGACCATCGTCTCCACAGTTCAAATCGACCTGCCGCGGGATGTTTTCGTGCCGCTGGCGTGTATTTTCTGCTCGGCGGCGGGCGTGTCTGTCCTGGCCGACGTCACGGGCGTCTCCGCCGCGTACTCGGTTTTTTCGATCACGGTGTGCATTCTGCTGTCGCTGGCGTCGTATTTCGCAATGATGTATTGGTTCTCGTGTGTGACAAAGGAGGATATCAACTGGTTCAAGTCCGTTTTCAGGCGGCAGGAGGCAGGAATCAGACGACATAAATCTGAAAGAAATGCCGTATAAGGTTATTTTTCGCTTGTATTTTCTTTGTCAATGTGATAAAATATGAAGTGACCATTGGTTAAATAATAAAAAAGAGGGGATCTTACTATGTGCGGAAATCAAAAGTTTTTCATCTGCAAGCATTGCGGAAATCTGGCGGGACTCATCGACAACAAAGGCGTACCGATGGTGTGCTGCGGCGAGAGAATGTCTGAGCTTGTGCCGAATACGGTCGAGGCCAGCGCAGAAAAACACCTGCCCGCCGTAACCGTTTCCGACGACAGCATAACCGTTTTAGTCGGCAGCGTACCTCATCCGATGCTGGAGGAGCATCACATCACTTTCGTGTATGTCGAAACCGAGCGCGGCGGCCAGCGCAAATGCCTGAAAGCTTCGGAGGAACCGAAGCTGACTTTCCGTTTTTCGGACGACAAACCTGTCGCGGTTTACGCTTATTGCAATCTGCACGGGCTTTGGAAAACGGAAATCAAGTAACATAACAAAAACAAAACAGGGACGCATCAGCGTCCCTGTTAAATTTTCCCTAATTCCCCGATTGAAGTATCATTCCTCCGACTCCGGCGCGTGAAAACGCCAAATCGCGGGACGCACACCCAATCTTTCGGTGTGAATATTACTTTCGGAATAGCAGACCTGGCCGATACTGTCAACATTGGCGAATTCGTTCAAATAATTGCCGGGTGAACGCAGCCACCAGTTTTGCGCTTGACCGTTGTACTTCGCGGCGCGGGCGGCGGCGCTGGGGAAATATTCCTCAGCTTCCTCGTAGGACAGCAGAAACACGTAGTCCTCCGTCGCCGCGCTGCCGATACTGATGTTGCCATTTTGGAATATGATGCCCTCGTTGCTGTTCTTTACAGGATTCACACGCTCGCGGTCACCGTCACCGGGCATACCAAAACACCGCTCCAGAAACTCGCCGTTCAGGTATGCGCGCAAGTCGCTGTCCGCCCAGGAAACAGACTCCTCAGAGTCATGAAACTTGCGAAGCTCAATGATGTCTTTCGTTATACAAAGCCAGCGTCCATTTTCCTTTTTCAGGACGACCCATTCATAGCCGCCCCAATCGCCTTGCACCGGCAGGCCGTCAAGGTAAGTGTTTGCGCTTTCGTCAAAAGTATCCGGCGGCGGCGGTTTGCCGCAGGAAATGAGCAAGGTCAAACAAAACACAAAAATGACAGCCAAATAAAATATCCGCCGTATCTTCATGACCAACCTCACGCCCATAAAATAAATTCTGTGTTATTGCACCATTTTCGCGATCTCGTCGGCAAAATTATCCTCTTTCTTCTGGAGTCCCTCGCCCTTGGCAAAGCGCGTGAAGCCTACGCACTTGACGGCCGTGCCGATCTCTTTGGCGGTGTTCTCGATATACTTCGCGACGTTCATGCTGTCGTCCTTGACGAACGTCTGCTCTAACAGGCAGACCTCCTTGAAGTACTTGTTGACCTTGCCCGCGATGATGCCTTCTTTGACCTTTTCGGGCTTTGACTTCATCTTCTCGTCCTCTTCCAGCTGGACGGCAAGAATCGCTTTTTCTTTCTCAATAACGTCGGCCGGGACTGACGCGGCATCCAGGTACAGCGGGCTCATGGCCGCGATCTGCATGGCGACGTCCTTGCCCATGAACTTGAACGTGTTGTTTTGGGCCGTGGCGCCGTCGGTCTCAAACTCGACCATAACGCCAACGGTCCCGCCCATATGCACGTAAGTCGAAACAACGCCCTCGACCCTCGTAAAGCGGCGGATATTCATGTTCTCGCCGATGGCAAGAATTTTATCCTGGAGGTTCTCGGCGACTGTCCTGTCACTGCCGGAAAGAGTCATGTCCTTGAGTACTTCCACATCAGCGGGATTTTGCTCTACGACAGTCTTTGCGACGGCCAGCACGAAATCCTGGAAAACCTGATTCTTCGCGACAAAATCCGTCTCGGAGTTCACTTCAACGATAACGCCGATCTTCTTCGCCTCGTCGTTATACGCTAAAACGACGCCCTCCGCCGCCACACGGCCGGCTTTTTTCGTCGCGGCCGCGAGGCCTTTTTCGCGGAGATAGTCTATCGCCTTATCAAAATCGCCGTCAGATTCAACGAGCGCTTTCTTGCAGTCCATCATGCCTACGCCTGTCTGCTCGCGCAATGTCTGCACGTCTTTTGCTGTAAATGCCATTTATATCAATCCTTTCATGTTTGTCATAATGATGGGCGGGCATGGAAACCCGCCCTTTCGTGTTTATTCAGCGGCTTCGTTGTCAGACTCATCCTCTTTTGCCGAAAGCTGCTCGCCCTGCCTGCCCTCCACAATAGCGTCGGCCATCGCTCCGGCAATCAGCTTGACAGCGCGTATGGCGTCGTCGTTGCCGGGGATGACGTAGTCGATCTCATCGGGATCGCAGTTCGTGTCAACAATGGCGACGATGGGGATGCCCAGCTTCTTGGCCTCGGCCACGGCGATTCTCTCCTTGCGCGGGTCAACGATAAACATCGCGGCGGGCTGGCGCTTCATCTCCGTGATGCCGCCCATGAATTTTTCAAGCTTTTCGACCTCAAGACGCAGCTTGATGACTTCCTTTTTCGGAAGCAGCTCAAACGTGCCGTCAGCCTCCATCGCCTTGAGCTGGCCGAGCCTCTTGATCCTGCGCTGGATGGTGTTAAAGTTCGTGAGCATACCGCCGAGCCAGCGCGCGTTCACGAAAGGCATTCCGCAGCGCGTCGCCTCCTCGCGGACAGACTCCTGCGCCTGCTTTTTTGTGCCGACGAACAGAACCTCTTCGCCGTTTTCGGCAAGCTCGCGGATGAACATATAGGCGTCCTCAAGCTTCCGCACCGTTTTTTGCAGGTCGATGATGTAGATGCCGTTGCGTTCGGTGAAGATGTACTGCGCCATTTTGGGGTTCCATCTTCTTGTCTGATGCCCGAAGTGAACGCCCGCTTCGAGCAATTGCTTCATGGATACTACTGCCATGGTTTTTTTCCTCCCAGATTTAGTTTAACCTCCGGGCAGTTGTTTTAGGCGCGCAAACAGCCCCGTTTCGAGGCTGTCACCGGCGTGCCGAACACCGTCCCGTGTGATTTGCTGAAAAATTATAGCATAAGTCAAGTCAAATTGCAAGAAAAATTTTTACGAATTACTTTCTTTTTGACCACATCTAACATCTACTGTCTAAAATCTAAAGTCTAGGATCGTAAACCGTCCGCTCCCCGCCCGTATACTTAGGCCGCGTCCGCGCCGCGCTGACAGGCGCCTCCCCGATCATCTTCTGTTCGAGCCTGAGCGGTACCGCCACCGCCTTGAGGTGCATCCCGATCAGCACACCACCGATATCCATGCCGGCGTGTGCTTTCAACGCCTCGACCGTCACGGGGTTTTCGAGCGCCCCGTACAGCGCTGCCGCGAAAGAGCCGCCCGCCTTGGGCTGCGGCACGGCGTTCACGCGCTCAAAGCTGTAACGCTCCATGGCGTCCGCTTCAATGATCAGCGCACGGTTCAGGTGCTCGCAGCACTGCGCCGCCAGAAAAATGCCGCGCTCTTTCGTCACGGGCAGAATGCCGTCCAGTATGGCCCGCCCGATCTCCGGCGCGGAAAACGTGCCGAGGCTGTGTCCCTGCACTTCGCTCGTGGAGCAGCCCACGACAAGGATCTGACCGGCGGTCAGGCTGGCTTTTTCGATTAGCTCGGTTACAGCCGTGCGGGCTTGTTGCGTAATATTTTGCACTATATCCATCTCCCAACTTTGACCATGTCATTTTTCTTTATACGATATATCATTCAGCCGCCGTATGACGTGTTCGCCATTTTCCGTTATGCCCATGAATGATACGCCGCCGGGCGGGCCGAATTTGCAGTCCCGAACGTCTGAGCCGAGCCACACCCCTTGCAAAACGGCTAATGTTCCGCCGTGGGAAACAAGGATGATATTCTCCGCTTCATCCGCAACGATCTCCGCGCATAGGTCCGATACCCGCTCCCAAAATTTACGCCACGACTCCGCGCTAGGAAATAAACGGCCGTCGAAAGAATTTACCGGCAGGGCGTTTTCTTTTACCCACTGCTTGCTCTTACCCACAGCCTCTCCCATGTTATGCTCGCGGAGCTTTTCGCGGTATTCTACCGGCGTTTTCATGTACCGGGCAAGCGGTTCCGCCGTCTGTCTTGCGCGGGATAAATCGGAGGAATAGATTTTCCATGATTGTCCTTTAATCTCGGCGGACAGCTTTTTGCCGATGTTTTCGGCCTGTTCCCTGCCCGCCCCGGTCAGCTCCCAATCCGTCCAGGAGCCGATCATGCCGTTGACATGCTGCTCCGACTGCGTATGTTGAATCGTGATTATGTTTTTCATGTTTATGATCCATCCTTATCCAAGTTTCCTACATCAAATACCGCTTTTTAAATCCCGCGCGGTCAATCGCCTTGCCAATCACGATAAACAGCACTCCGCTTGCCGCCGCCTGAGCAAGATTAAACGGAATCCACGGATAAGCTCCCGCCACGCCGTACATGATTACATCCCCGATGAAGTAGCCCGCTATGGTAACAAACGCCGCAAACCCGATTCCGGCACTGTTGCGCTTGCACAGCACGGCGTCCCGCTTGCTTGTGAAGCAAAACGCGAGCAGGGCTTTGATGACCAGGCTGAACGGCGCGTAGAACGGATAACCCGCAACAACGTCGGAAAGTATCCCGCCTATGCCCGCCGTGACGGCTGCGTATGGCAACGGCAAAAGCGCCGCCGACAGGTAGATCATCATGTCGCCGAAATGAACGTATCCGCCAAGGCCGATCGGTATTTTAATGAACGCGGTAAGGACAACCGTCAGCGCCAAAAACATCGCCGACAGCACCGCGCGGAGCAGCGTTTTGTTTTTTGCCGCAGCTTTCATTATAACCTCCATCCCGCCGCATCGTGCGGCGCAATACAACCAGGCGTGAAACGCACGGCGGTACAAATAGGAGATGAGAATAAATCTTTCACGCTGTGTCCTCTTTATCGTTGGTCAGGTTGCCGTTCCCGCTTATCGGAATCGCGTCACCCAAGTAGGTGGGCTTGGGTTTAAGGATCGACATACCGAAGTCCTTGATACGCGCAAGCGCCTCACGGGCGTCGTAGTACGGCTGGCCCGCATACGTTCTCAGATCGGAATCAACGCCGTGAGCCTCAAGCCCCAGCGCCCTGGCGATGTACAGCGCACGGAAAAGATGATATTTCTGCGTCACTATAATCACCTTTTCCGCGCCGAAAATGTCGCGGGCGCGGTACATGCTTTCATAGGTCGAGAACCCGGCGTGATCCATAAAAACATCCTTGGACGGCACACCCTTTTCAATGGCGAAAGACTTCATCACATTGACCTCATCGTAGTGGTCACGACCGTGGTCGCCGCTCATGAGCAGCTTTTTCGTTGCTTCGGAACTGGCTCCGCGATTGGCTTCGCAATTGACGCCTTTTTCATAGACCTCGATGCCGCGCAGGAGCCTGTCCCTGAGCATAAAGGTCGGTTGCCCGCCGACAACGCCCGCGCCTAAAACGATCACGCAGTCGGCGTCCAGCGCGGCGGCTTCGTCGGCGGTGATGATGGCATTGCGCGTTGAACCCATGACGTACAGGTTAATCAGCACGCAAATGAGCGCGAAAGCGGCGCCGGTGAAGAAGAAAAATTTCACGGCCCGGCGGAAGAAAGATTTTTTCTTTTTGAGGTTGATTTTTGTTTTATCTTTTTTCATTATATCACTTTCTTGAAATTCATAATTTCTAATTTTTGACACCTAACGCCTATATTCGTTGCACGCTTTGATATAGGCGATGATATTTTCAACCGGCACCTCCGGCTCTAAAAGATGTGTCGGGCAGACCATAAGGCCGCCTTTTTCGCCCGCGATATCCAAGTTTTCAAAGACCGTGCGGCGAACCTCGCCGGGCGTTCCGAAAGGCATGAGCGTCTGTGTGCCAAGGGTTCCGTGGAAAGACAGGCGGCCGCCGTACAGCGCGTGAAGCTCCCTGAAGCTCATGCATTCCGGCTGAACCGGGTCCAATATGTCTATGCCCACTTCAATGAGGTGCGGGATGAAAGGCGTCACAAAGCCGCAGGAGTGATAGAATACCTTTATGTCCGGCTTCCGCTTTCTGGCCGCGTCTATGACCCGCTTCAGCCTTGGCTTGATCCACATACAATAGAGATTTTCGCTCATCATGATGCTGTGCTGCATACCGATGTCGTCGCCCAGCCAAAGTATGTCGCCGCCGTTTTTGGCGAACGCCTCCGCTTTGATCACGGCGCTTTCGGTCACGCGGTCAAGGACGGCTTCCGCCATGGGATCCTCGAGCATCATATCTGTCATAAGCGTTTCCATGCCACGAAGATACCAGGCCAGTTCCCAGACGGTACACGACATCTGGCAACGGGAGGCAAGTCCCTTAGAGCGGGCTTCCGCGATATCTATCTTCTGCTTTTCGTCAGAGAAATTGCTGTAGCCCGGCATGGGATAGGCCAGGATCTGTTCCACGCTTGTCAGCTTTTCCATCGGATGATACATCCTGGTCATGTGAAAAGCGGCCGCGCTGCCCGGTTCGTGAGCGATGCCGTGGCCGTCGATTGTCGTGCCCTCCTTGAAATCCACGTCATAATACGGCAGGAAAGCTTCCGGCGGCGCGGTGACGCCCTCGATATTCGCCACGTCTTTATACGGGGAAGCCGTGAGGCCGATACCGCAGTCGTGGGTTTCGATATATTCGTTGAACCGCTGTTCCAGAGACGGGCACATGGAAAATTCGGGCGGCATTGTTTCATAGCCGGTACGGCTGATGAGGGAGAGGATGTTTTCGCGTTTGGTCATGTTGACAGCCTCCTTGTACTGCTCTCTGTTATTTCAATGCCTTTCGCATGACTGCTCTGCCTTCCTTTTCGGCAGATTTGGTAAATCCACATTTTTCATACATCGCCAAAGGCCCCATAAATTCATGGGCGGTATCCGTAAATTCTTTATTCACATAAGCCTCGACGAAATCAAAACCATCATCGGCCGCATCCTTGCAGACTCGATCCACCAATTGCGCAGCTATGCCCTTTCTTTGCATATCCGGCGCGATCACGAAGCAGAATATAGATTTCACCCTGACATCCGTGCGGTATTCTTCTATCGGATAATAAGCACGCAGATAATTGACGCCGTGACGACATTCCGCAGTTGAGTTGCACCATCCTACGATTCTCTCGCCGTGGTAAGCAAGGTAACCCTGCAGCTTGCCATCCTTTATGAACTGGATAGCGCGCTCCCGTCTTTCCTCTCGCGTCGGATACCAGTGGTAGCCGTTGCTGGGATAGGCATCGTCGCTGCGCCAAGTTACACAATAGCATGGCAGCTCATCTTTGTTAGTATGATCGTCGTGCGGCGTTGCATCAAAGAAACACGCGTAATCGTCCGCAAGGTCGGGCGTCAGCTTTCGGATTTCGATGTTCATTTTATACCTCCTAATCCCTCGGCGAAGCCGCCTCTAATTCCTCGCGCCGAAGCGCGTAACCGTCTCCATAACATAATCCCCAAGCTCCGCGCAGGTACACCCCGTGTCCCGCCCGGTTATTGCAATCTTCTTCTCCTCATACATGCATATATCAAGCGCTCGCTCCAGCATATCGGCCTGCCTCTGCCTGCCGATGTGCGACAGCAGCATGACCGACGCGCGGAGCATCGAGCACGGGTCAGCGTACTGTCCCCTGCCCTCTTTCACCATGCGCGGCGCGGAACCGTGGATCGCCTCGAACATGGCGTAACGCTTGCCGATATTGGCGCTTCCCGCCGTGCCGACGCCGCCCTGAAACTCGGCGGCCTCGTCGGTGATGATGTCGCCGTAGAGGTTCGGCAGGACGAACACGCGGAAGTCCTTCCGCCTTTTTTCGTCGATCAGCTTGGCCGTCAATATGTCTATGTACCATTCGTCGGTTGTGATTTCGGGATATTCCGCGCCGATCTCCTTGCAAAGCCGCAGGAACTTGCCGTCCGTCGTCTTGATGACGTTCGCCTTGGTGACGACGGAAACGCGCCCCTTGCCGTTTCGCCTGGCGTAGTCGTAGGCCAGGCGGGCGATGCGCCGCGTGCCCTCGGTGGTCGTAACGACGAAATCGACGGCCAGATCGTCCGTGACGTTCAGCCCTTTTGAGCCGACGGCATAGGCGCCCTCGGTGTTTTCGCGGAAGAACGTCCAGTCGATGCTCTCCGACGGCACTTTCACCGGGCGCATGTTCGCGAACAGGTCAAGCTCCTTGCGCATGGCGACGTTGGCGCTTTCGATGTTCGGCCAGGGATCGCCGGCTTGGGGCGTCGTGGTCGGGCCTTTCAGAATGACGTGGCAGGACTTGAGTTCTTTGAGCACGTCGTCGGGGATGGCCTTGTTTTGCGCGACGCGGTTTTCGATGGTCAGGCCCTCGATGTCACGGAACTCGACCGCCCCGGCGGCCACGTCGTCAGCCAGCATGTATGACAGCACGCGGGCGGATTCACGGGTGATGACCGGGCCGATGCCGTCGCCGCCGCACACGCCGATGATGATTTTCGGAAGCGCGGCGAAGTCGAGAAAATCGCCCTGGGCCTTGATTTTATCGGAACGGACGTCTTGCTCGCGGATGAGGGACTCGAATTTTTCCAGAGCGGATTTGATTTGTTGTTCAGTCATGGTGCATTCTCCTTATGTTCGTTTTGAGTTAAATTGCCAAAAAGAATCGCGGCATAATCCCGTTTGCCGTACAGCACACGGTCAATATGTATATTGCTTTCCCCGACGCGATAAAACGCTAAATAATTTGCGCAGACAAGAAAGCGGTAATCATCAGCGTTGAGAGTATCATAAATCGCGGACAACGGCGTCCCGATATTTGGAAAATCAGCAAGCTTGTCAATCTTATTTTGGATCATATTCACCGTATTAAGCGCGGCTATTGGATTTTTTAGCTCTTTAGAAATATAGTCGCCTATTTCTTCCAAGTCGGTCAAGGTTTTTGCGGAATAAACAACTTTTTTATTCACGATACCGCTCCTCCAAGCGAGTCCTTACCGCGTCAGCAGGAATCCATCCGTTTTCCTCCCCGGAAAGCCGCCCTTTATCCAGTTCGGACTTCAGCTTTTGCCACGCCATCACCTTTTCATATTCTTTGTACTCGTCAATATCCACGACGACATATCGGCCCCGGCCATTTTTCGTCAGAAAGACGGGCGCGCCAACGGCGACGCTTCGTAAAACTTCGCCGTAATTCCTTAAATCAGATATCGGTTTGATTGTAGGCATATTACCACTCCTTCCAACATATTATACCTCTATCTTTCGTAAAATACAACCGTAAAATTTTAAGACATTTACATGACGCGTTATTTCTGATTCTTCGTATAATTCAGCAGCCCGCCCGCGAGAATAATCTCCCGCTGCCTCTGCGAGAAGTCGCCCATAAGCGGGTACTCCCCGCCTTTCGCCGCGTTCACAAGCGTAAGCGGCAAGCCCTGTTCGATCTTCCCGCGAATATCCTCAAGGCGCAGCATGTCCCCCTGATCGATTCTGTCATAGTCATCCGCGTCCGCGAACGTCAGCGGAATAATGCCCGCGTTAATCAGGTTCGCGGCATGTATGCGCGCGAAAGACTTCGCTATGACCGCCTTGACGCCAAGGTACAGCGGCACAAGCGCGGCGTGCTCGCGTGAGCTGCCCTGACCGTAGTTCACCCCGCCGATAATAAACCCGCCGCCCTCGGACTTGCAACGTTCGGCGAAGCTCTCATCGCATTGCTTGAAGCAGAACCGCGACAGGTACGGGATGTTCGAGCGGTAGGGCAGAATCTTAGCCCCGGCGGGCATGATGTGGTCGGTGGTGATGTTGTCGCCGACCTTGAGGATCGCCGTGGCCGCAAGGTCGTCCGGCAGCTTCTCCGACACAGGGAAAGGCTTGATGTTCGGGCCGTATTTGATCTCAACGGAGTCCGCGTCCGCCTCGGAAGCAGGCTCTTCAATGAGATTGTCATTGATAACAAACGCGTCCGGCGGTTCAACGGCCAAGTCGAGTCCGCATGACGCCGGATCGGTGAGTTCGCCGGTCAAAGCGGACACGGCCGCCGTCTCCGGGCTGACGAGGTACACGCCCGCGTCGGCCGTCCCGCTCCTGCCCTCGAAGTTGCGGTTGAAAGTGCGCAGGGACACCGCTCCCGAATTCGGCGACTGCCCCATCCCGATGCAGGGGCCGCAGGCCGACTCAAGTATACGCGCGCCCGCGCTGATCATGTCCGAGAGAGCGCCGTTTTGCGCGAGCATGTTCAGCACCTGCATAGAGCCCGGCGCGATGGACAGGCTGACGTCCGGGTGCACCTTTTCGCCCCTGAGGATTTTCGCCACCTTGAGCATGTCCATAAGCGACGAATTTGTGCATGAGCCGATACATACCTGGTCAATTTTTATCTCGCCGATATCCGCCACAGGCTTCACGTTGTCGGGCATGTGCGGCATGGCGGCCAGCGGCACAAGTTCGGATAAATTGATGTTGATCACGCGGGCGTATTCGGCGTCCTCGTCCGGCAAAAGCTCGATCCAGTCCTCCGCGCGGCCCTGCGCCTTGAGGAACCTGCGGGTGATTTCGTCCGACGGGAATACCGACGCGGTCGCGCCCAGCTCCGCTCCCATATTCGTGATGGTCGCGCGTTCAGGCACGGAAAGCGTCTTTACGCCCTCGCCGCCGTACTCGATGATTTTGCCTACGCCGCCTTTCACGGACAAAATCTCCAGCACTTTCAAAATGACGTCTTTCGCGGAAACGCCGCCGCGCAGTTTCCCCGTCAGGTTCACGAGAATGATTTCGGGCATGGTTATGTAGTACGCGCCGCCGCCCATGGCCACGGCCACGTCCAGCCCGCCCGCGCCGATCGCGAGCATCCCAAGCCCGCCGCCGGTCGGCGTGTGGCTGTCGGAGCCGATCAGCGTCCTGCCGGGCTTGCCGAAGCGTTCCAGGTGAACCTGGTGGCATATCCCGTTGCCCGGACGCGAAAATTTAAGTCCGCGCTTTTTGGCGCAGCTCGCGATAAAGCGGTGGTCGTCGGCGTTCTCGAAGCCGGTTTGCAGGGTGTTGTGGTCGATGTACGCCACCGACAGCTCCGTTTTGACGCGCGGCACGCCCATCGCCTCGAACTC
The DNA here is from genome assembly GCA_009779495.1 of Oscillospiraceae bacterium. Taxonomy (GTDB): domain Bacteria; phylum Bacillota; class Clostridia; order Oscillospirales; family Acutalibacteraceae; genus UBA1425. Next base: position 38,738 of record WRED01000006.1, read on the forward strand.
GAGATACGCCATGGTGCCCGTAGCGTCCTGGGTCAGCGTTTGGTCGATGCGCAGGCCGATCTCGCTTCCGGGCGTCATGCCGCCGCTTAAAAGGTGGGATTTGATCAGCTTTTGTCCTAATGTTAAGCCCATTTTTTTGTCCTCCTGTCGAAGTAATAGACATAATATATTATTTTAATATTTTTTTGCATGATTGTCAACTGTGAAAAACGCTGAATAAATCATCAAAGCGACGATTGATTCAGCGTTTTCACACAGGCATAAAACAGTTTACCTGTCCTCTTCAATTACAAACAAATCATTCGGCGTACATTCCAGCGCCTTGCAAAGCTTCTCAATTGTTTCAAGATATACCGCAGCGGAAACATTGTCGCATAAGCGGTTTACTGTTTCATAGTTGCTCTCCAGCTCCTTCACGAGCCAATATCTGGTTTTCTTTTTCCTATCAAGGATATTTTGGACATTAAGATTTATCAAAGCAATCACCCTAATCAATTCTACAATAAATTAGGATATACAATAATTAAGTTATATCTATAGTAAATATATGTCTTGACTATTCGATTAAGTCCTGTTATAATATAATGGATGTTGGTAATGTTTTCTTGCTCGTGGGAGCTTTATATCAATAATGAAAAGGAGAGATCAGCATGCAAACCAAATCACGCAAGCTTCTGTCAGTATTTTTGTCCTTGTTAATGATGGCCGGGGTGATTGCAGCCGCGCCCGTTACGGCCGGCGCGGCTGCGGGCGACGTCTGCGAAATCGTGGGCGGCAGCGCTTACGCCACGTTGGAGGACGCCATCGACGCTGTAGAGAACGGACAGACCGTGCGGCTGCTCGCGGACATTACGTTCGACGAGGATTTCGGTTTTGACAGAAAAAGAACTTTTACTATCGACACAAACAACAAAACGCTGGATTTTGACGGAAACAACTTCATAATCTATAACTACGAAAGCAACGTGACCATCAACGGCTGCGAAAAGCTCGTGAATTTGGGCGTTGTTAATGTCTGGGGAAGCATGGCCAATTATGGGCTTCCGCTGTACAAAACCGTGTTCAATGGTGATTTGACGCTTAAATGGGAATTCTATATCGGAGGCTATGCGCAAGTAGAAGTTAACGGCAACATGACATTCCAAACAGCGGACGGGCGGATCATCACAAATTATGACGGAAGCAAGCTCAATATCAAGGGCAATGTTACCGCGAACCAGTTGGCGTCCGATGATGTCTTTGTCGGCGTGGGGTTAGGCGACATTACCATCGAAGGCAGTCTTGTAACATCCGGCGTGGCGGCAGCCGTCAACGGCGGAAAGCTTACCGTCAACGGGAACGCAACCGCGAACGGCGTTTGCGGGGCGTACTTCTTTGCGAATGGCGGGTTTATTTACATGAACGGAGCCTTCACCGCCAATGAAACAAAGTATGTCGGTTTTACCAGCGAGAGCCTTAACGAATGCGGCTATTTTACAAAAACGCAATATCAGTCCACAGTTAAAGTTGGCGGCGTCAACTACCGCCAGTACGAGGGGAATGGCGCTCTTTATGTGAAAGCGTCCGGCAGTTTTATCTTTAACACTCTCTATGAGTCGACTTTTTGGAACTGGCTGCTGTTCTTCCTTGGGTTCGGGTTCATTTGGATGTGGTTCTAAGTTAGCGATTTAGAAAATATGCCCCCTTAACATCAAGGGGGCATATTTTTTTGCGCATATCGCGCCGCCTTACCGCCCCTTGCGCCTTGTCTTAAACGGTAAAGTAAACGCCCCCACAATATTCCCTAGCGTCCCCATCAGCATCTGCTCCGTGCCGTCATGCACCATATAGGTCCGCGTGGACGTCGCCCCGCCGATCCCCATCGCCGGCAGGTCGATCCTCCCCTCGCGGATCACAACGCGGTCAAACGCGTCCAGCGCCGCCGATTTGATCTCCTGCCCCAGGTTCTCAAAGCCCTCGCTCAGCCTGCGGTTGAAGTAGAGGTACGAGTCGTCACGGACGCTGCTCAAAATCGGCACCTCCTCCAGCGCACCCTCCATGTAGGCCAGGTAATCCGCCCAGCATTTGTTGACGGCGTACAGCTCCACCTGCCTTTGCGCGCGCTCAAATTCATCTGTTGTGATCTGACTCAAAATTTCATTATACTTTTCTTCATCCTCTTTTTGCAGGAAGCCAAGCGCCCGCTCGCCGAGCAGAATCTCCTCGCGCTTTTGGTGGACAGGCTGGCGCTGCTCCTCCAAAAGCCGCGAATACTTGAACAGCGTCAGCTTCGCGTCGAACACGCGCCCCTCGATCACACGCTGCGTTTGCAGGATCGCGCGTTTCAGGTCCTTGCCCTCGATGGACTCGTCCTGCCGGAGGTTTTTGTAGCGGTCGGGCAGCACGTCAAAGAGACCGTATCGCACGACTAAATTGTCCTCCAGGCTGACGAAAAAGCGGCTTTCGCCGGGGTCTCCCTGACGTCCGGCGCGTCCCCGCAGCTGGTTGTCGATGCGCACGCTTTCGTGGCGGTTCGTGCCGATGATGTACAGCCCGCCCAGCGCGCAGACCGCGTCATGCTCGTCCGTATCGTCCGCGCCCAGCCGGATATCGACGCCGCGCCCGGCCATGTTGGTGGAAATCGTGACGGCGTTCAGTCGGCCCGCTTCGGCAATAATCGCCGCTTCACGCGCGTCGTTTTTCGCGTTTAGGACGGATACTTCGCCGATCTCGCCGCGCAGCATTTCCGCGATGCGCTCCGACTCCTCGACGCTGCACGTCCCCACCAGCACGGGGCGGCCCGTTTTGTGCGTCCTGACGATCTCGCCGATGACGGCCCTGTACTTGGACTCCTTATGCGTGAAGATCACGTCGTCATGGTCAACGCGGGCGCAGGGCGTGTTCGGCGGGATGACAACGACATTTTTGCTGTAAAATTCGTGGAATTCCGTGGCCGCCGAAACGGCCGTGCCGGTCATGCCGCAAAAGTCCCTGTAAAGCAGCACAAAGTTTTGCAGTGTGACGCTATTCATGACGCGTCCGTGATTTTTCGGGGTCAGCCCCTCCTTCATCTCTACCGCCGCGTGAAGCCCGTCGGACCACTGCCTATTTTTCGCGACGCGCCCGGTGAACTCGTCCACGATGAGGATCTCGCCGCCGCGCACGATGTAGTCCACGTCCCTTTCCAGCAGGAAACGCGCCTGCAAAACGACCGTTATGTTCGTCAGCAGCTCGAAGTTTTCCCCCGCGTACAGACTTTCGATGCCCAGCCGCGCTTCGCACAGGGCAATGCCCGCATCGGTCAGGAAAATATTGGTGTCGTGATCGTCCGTATCGAAGTGGACTCCCCTTGTCATTTCGGCGGCGGCCGCCTGTATCTTTTCGTTCATCTCCGGCGCGGACGGGTCGTCCCCGGCGATGACTAGCGGCACGCGCGCCTCGTCGATGAGAATCGAGTCCGCTTCATCTATAATGGCAAAATCGAACTGCCTTTGCACAAGCTCGCCGCTGTCAAACGCCAGAAAGCCGCGCAGGTAATCGAAGCCCGCTTCCTTTGCCGTGACGTAGGTCACGTCCGCACCGTAAGCCGCTTTCCGGGTGGGCTTGTCCATTCCCTCGCCGACAAAGGCGGCCGTCGTCCCGAGCAGATCGTACACCGGCTTCATCCACAGCGCGTCGCGCCTGGCCAGATAATCGTTGAAAGTCAGCACGTGTACGCCGCCGCCCGTCAGGGACGCGAGATACGCCGTGAACACCGCCGCCAGGGTCTTGCCCTCGCCGGTGGGAAGCTCGATGATATGACCGTCCGCCATGGCGGCGGCGGACATCAACTGCACGTCAAACGGCGTGATGTCCAGCGCGAGCTTTACGGCGCGGGACACGAGCGCGAAAGCCTCCGGCATAAGGCTTTTGAAAGGCTCGCCCGACCGCGACCGCTCGCGCAGGGACGCCGAACGCACGGCGACCTCATCGCGGCTTAAAGCGGAAAAGTCGTGCCGCTTAATTTCGGCAAGGATTTTTTTGAAAGGCTTAAGGTTGTATTCCACGTTTTTTCTGTTGACCAAAATAATGCTCCGTTCTAGATATTTTAGATTTTAGATGTATAGATCGCAGATGCGGTCAGGGAAGATTGTTATACCAACTATTATGCTACAAAAACAATTAACTGTCAATGATATAAATTGTTAAATTTCTTTCCACGGCAAACGCATAAAAATCCTTGCGTATATCCCATCCGATGTGATATGATGTAACAGGCAACCGCTAATCTTGGTTACAAGAAAATTTTCGGGGGGATTTACGTGCGCCGAATCATCATCGCTGTCCTTGCCGCTTTGGGCGTGCTTGCGGCCGCGGCCGCGGCCGCCGCGTTTTTCTGTTTCAGCCATACGAACGTCCCGCAAACCCGGGCTTTAACAGGAAAGGAGCTGCCTGCATTGACCTCCACGTCAGAAACTGCGAATGTCGTCACGGCGTTCGCGCTGCCCTGTCTCGCGCCTGAAAACGCGCGGCCTTTACTGAGGAATCCCGACCGCGGATTGCGCATGGAAACCTATATCACCCTGGGCGAGCCGCCGGAAAGCTACCCGGAAAACAGGCAGGATCCTTATGAAAAGCTGCTTGGGTTCATTGAAAAATACGAGGAAGAAAGCCCGACCGTTGTGCAGCTTTATGTATACCTCACCCGGTACAACGACAGGCCGCTTGATGAAACCGCTTTCGCGCAGCTGGAGCGTATGCTGGAGCTTTGCCGTGACAACGGCGTCCGCGCCCTGCTGCGCTTCGCGTATCAAAACGAGTCCTGCCCCGATCCCGACTGGCCGCGCATGAAGGAACACCTGAATCAGCTGGGCGAGTGGTTCCGCGCGAACGGGCAGCTTTTGGAGGACTCGCTGTTCGTGATGCAGGCGGGTCTTGTGGGCTATTGGGGCGAGGGGCACAGCTCTGTCAATTTCAAGCAAAAATATATCGGCGACGCGTTCGATCTTTTGTGCCGTATCACCCCGGAGGACATCTTTGTGCAGGTGCGCACAATCGACCTGTACAATACCGTTTCGAGGGAATTCAGGGACAGGCTGGGCATGCACGACGACTATATCATCGGCGAAATGAACGGCGCGTGGAGCTTTTTTACGGACGGAAACGACAGAAAGGCAAAAGCGCTTGAGGAGCGTTTCAAACGCACGATCAATGACGCCGAGCTTCCCTGGGGCTGCGCGACATATTATGACCGCGCGGACGGACATCCCCTTGATAGCATGGACGCGCTGCCAATCTTTCAGCAGTTTAAGCAATATTCCCTTACCACACTTTCGCTGGAGCACAACTACCGCGAAGCGGGGCCGGAGCATGTGTACTCCATGGCCCGCTGGAGGGACGAATATATCACCGCCGCGCAGCTTGACGAAGCCGGACTGCCGTATCATCCCGTCCTGTTGGGTGAAAGCGGATGCGTTTCCGTGTTTGAGTACATCGCGTATCACCTTGGATATCTGTTGAGCGTAACCTCGTTTGAGCTGGACACGGAGTCGCGGAGCCTGCGCTTCACCGTCCAAAACAACGGCTTTGCCGCGCCGCTGAATTTCAACGCCCTCAGCGTCGTTATTGACGGCGAAGAATATATCGTGGACAGCTACGATAAATACGCGTTGGGATCCATGCAAGCGGTGACTTACACGGCCGGGCTGCCCGAAAGCTTTGACCATGCGCGGGAGCACAGAATCGGCGTAAAGTTAGCCCACCGTGAGGGCTCCGCGATTTGCGCGAGGTTTATGAACGATACGGAGTTTGCGGACGGGGTACAGTTTTTCTAAAAAATTTTTCTGTTTCTCTTGCACTTTTCCTGAAACTGTATTACAATATATTCATATGTCCATCGAAAAGAGGGAAGGATGGTTCGTCCATGAAAAAATCACCCGTGAAAAAAATTCTCGCGCTTGCGTTAGCCGTCTTGTTTTTGCTGCCGCTTCTGCCCGCCCCGGCCACGGCGGAAAGCCCGAACATCCTGCGCGTCGCGTTGCTTTCCGACATCCACTACTTTCGCGAAGATATGGCGGGCGGCTACGGCGAGGTCTTTATGCAGGGCAACGCCGTCGGCCACCCGATAGAGCAGACGCCGGGACTGCTGCGTTCCGCGCTGGCGGCTATCGCCGAACGTGCGGATGATCTGGACTATCTGCTTATCTCCGGCGACTTGACTCGTTACGGGGAGTATGACGGCCACGCGGAGCTTGCCGAGATACTCAAGCAGTTTGAGACGGATACCGGCATAGACATAGCCGTCGTGCCGGGCAACCACGACATCGACAGCGGCGCGGCCACCTTTGCCAATGGCGTAAAGGAAAGCGCGCGTAAAACCACGGAGGAGGATTTCCTCGCGTTTTACGAAGATCTGGGCTATGACCTGGCTTTCGAGCGTTTCAACCCAACCGGGGAAGATAAAGCCGGTATGCTCAGCTACGCCGCGGATATCGGCGACGGCTACCGCCTTATCGCCATTGACACATTCAGAAGAAAGATCACGCCCGAGTTGCAGGCCTGGATAATCGGCCAGTGCGAGGAAGCCGTCGCGGCAGGCAAAACCGTCGTCGGTATGGGGCATCACAACCTCAACGAGCAGCTCAACGGCCAGCTGAGGATCATGCAGAACCAGGGCATCGAGAACATGCGCGAGATTAGCGAGTCTTTCGCTGACGCGGGTATGCACTTCTATTTTTCCGGGCATCTGCACATGAGCGAGATAAGCCCCTGGTATTCCGACAGCGGCGAGGTCCTCTACGATATCATCGTGCCCGGGCTGTTTACTTTCCCCGGCGATTACCGCGTCGTCACTTTCAGTTCGCTGAACGGGCGCATAGAGGCTGACGTGCGCTCCTACGCCCCCGACGAGGTTTTAGAAATCACGGCCAACGGGATAACCTACCCCAGACCCTACCGCCCCACCGCTCTGGAGCTGACTTTCGGCTACAACGGCAATGGCCTGAACGGGTTCGCCAAGGAAAACTTAAGGCGCACGTTGGGCGAGCAGCTTGAAAAGCTCAGGGATTCCGGCGGCATAACCGCGATGGTGAAAAACCAGGTCGATTTGGGCCCTGTAAACGCGTTATTTGAGTACCTTGACGAGCGGCTGATCAACGATCCCGACAAAATTATCGGCGTACTTAACGATCTTTTGGACGACGCGCTGGCGTTGCCCGTGTCGAAGCTGCCCTGCAACCGTTTCCTTGATCTGGGCTTCGGCGACGCGACTAAGCCCGGCACGGTCTCGGATATGGCTACAGCCGCCATCGTATATATGTTTTGGAAAAATCACGACCCCCAGGACGATCCCTTTATGATGGACGTGCTGGGCCGCCTGCAAAACGGCGAGTTGCTCGACCAGCTGCTCAACTACGCCCTGCCCAAGATATTTGACGTGCTGGGCGCGGACCTGATCCCCCTGATTTCGGACTGCGTCCCGGTCAACAGCGCGCTCGCAAAGGCGCTGAACAGCATAGGCAGCCCGCTTATCACCATGCCGCTTTTGGCGCTGATCCCGGGGACGCGCGATACGATCAACAATTCGCTTTATGAGCTTGCGAGCAAAATTATCACGAGCCAGTCGCCCACGGGCAGCGGCAACGGCATCGTTGTGTACGATCCCAACAACCTCCAAACGCCTGCAGGCCCGCGCACTTTCCGCCTGCCGTTTGATCTGAGCTTCACCGTAAGCGGCGATCAGAAAAGCGCGGAAATCGTCTGGTACACCAAGGCAAGCCTGACCTCGCCGGGACTTAAGCTGACCGACAGCATGGGCGTTCCCGCGGCAGAGGCCGAAATCGCGCTGACCACCGAATTCGCGGACGTCACTGTGGAAACGATCGACCTCGCGATCATGCAGCTCATGGGATATACGATACGCGCCGCGAAGCACACCGCCAAAATCACGAACCTGACTCCCGGCAAATCATACCGTTTTTCGGCGGGAGATACTGAATTTGAGTGGTGGTCAGAGCCTCAAAATCTCACGGCGGCGAAAGAAAATCAGATTGTGACGTTCTTCACGCGGCTGTGGGAATGGATTCGCGGATTTCTGCGGATGCTGGGGATCTCGTGGAAGAATCAAAGCTCGGGATTCTAACCTGAATTTAATAAATAAAGAAATAATCGCCTTATTATAAGTTGGGCGATTATTTCTTTTGCTATTTTAGACATTTGTATTGATACAAGAGTTCAATATATTGGGTTTTTATACCCCTCCGGCGCATTCGCGCCACCTCCCCTTGCAGGGGCGGCTTGTGGTTGCAGCTACGATCCAAGCCTCCCCGCACGCAGTACCGGAGGGGTTGGGAAATCAAAGTCAATACATTGGCATAGTTTTTTATTCTCTCGGCGTAATATTGCTCCCCGTAGACAGCCGCCCCAGCGGGTCAAGGCAGCTGCGGCAGCACAGCAGGTCAATCACCAGCTCGCATTGATCCGCGCCGGTCGTGTCCATACGGCCGTTTTTGTCAACCGTTACGCCGTATGTGGACAGCCATTCCTCACGCGCGCCGACGTTCATGCGCCCTATATGCTCAAGGATCTTCTGATCAAAGTCGATGAATTTACGCGCGTTTTTCGCCGACATGGCCGCCTCCTCCAGGCTCTCATAATCTCCGACGATATCCGCGTCGGCGATGAGGGCCATGCGCTTCATGGCGATGGCGAGGTGACGGTTCTCAAGCTCGAAGTCTTTCTCAATGGAAGCGGAGTTGAAGTAACACACATCGCCTATGAACAGGAAATCCGCCGCGGCCGTGAACTTCAAAACGGGCGTTTGGCTGCGCACTACCTCGTCCGCCTTAGTCGTACAAAGGCGGACCCTCTGCCCCATGAGGAACGGGCTTCCGCGCCGCATGAACAGCGCCTGCTCCGCGATTTTTCCCTCTTCGTCCTTACGCTCGCCGTAAAAAGCGAACCCGGTGGGCTTTGGGATCGCGCCGGATATAAAGTCCTCGGGCGCATAGGGAAGCCCGCCCCGGATATTCTCAAGGACCGCGCCGATTTGCTCCTTGATCAGGTCGCTCTCCTTTTCAATGGCCGCGATATGTTCCTTGTCCGACAAAAACGGCGAGTACGCCGCCACAGCCTTGTCCACGAGCGTCTTTTCCAAAAACGCGGTTCTGACCGTATCCGCCCAGTCGGCCACGTCTTTCATTTTACAGAGATACCAGTCAAGCTCAATGCCGTCCCTGCTCTTGTGGGTGGAGTATAGGGCAAAGCGCCAGTCCAGTTCTTCCGGGATCAGATCGCGAAGGGCCTCGGTGAGAATTTGTGTGTTCAAATTGCGTTCCTCCAAATTTATTTTGATAAAATCATACTTTTTAATTCGCTGTCCGCCGCGTACCGCTCCATGAATTCGATGAACGGGCGGTGATTCCGCACGCGGGCCAGTATGTCCGCGTCCAGTGAACGAAAGATTTCAGACATGTCCCGGTGCGAAACGGCGCTGATTTCCGTGAGCGCGTCCCGGCTTGCCCGCTGACTTTCGCTTCGGTGCAACGGGTAGCCCTGCCCCGCTTTGTCACAGAACAACTTGTCGAAAATGTAACGCAGATTGATGTCGCCCGCCCAGCCAAAGCCCTTGTTGAGGGCGAGCGAGACGCAGTTGCCGGCGTTGATCTGCGAAAACAGCCAAGCATCCAGCGGGCTTGTGATCAGCCCGCAAAACACGCCGGGGTACTGCATGGCGCTGAGTAAAAAGCCCTGCCCTGTGCCGCAGCCGCCGACAACGAAATCGGCTGCGCCCGCAGACAGCGCCAAAGCCGCGATAAGCCCGGTGTGGATGTATGTCAACTCAGGCTCGGAGCCGTTTTCGCTCATGCCGATATTGAAGATTTCCGCGCCCGTGGATTTGAGGGCGTCGAGGATCATACCGTTTTTGTCGCGGGCGGAGACTTCGCTTGTGACTGCTATTCGCATGGTGTTTCCTCCTAATTTTTGTTCTTTCGCAGCAATGAGCCTATCAGTCCCTGCCGTTCCATAACCGGCTTGTCCTCGTAGCTGTCAAGGTAAATCTCCTGATTCTTTGCCGACGAGTCCACCGCCGCCAACGCGAACTTCAGCACCTCGCGGCCGCGCTCGCCTGAAAGCACAGGCTCGCGGTTATTCTTTACGGCGTCCACGAAATCCCGGGTGGACGCCTCGAAAGAATCCGCCCAGTCGTGCTTCACGTCCCAATACTCCGTGAGCTTGCCGTCGCGGTACATGAGCACCGGCGCGGCTTCGGGCAACATTTCGCCCGTGCACCGCGTGACCCAGATCACCCCGCGCGAGCCGGTTATTTCCACGCGCTCGTCGCAGGTGTAATATTTGCTTTGCACGAACATCTCGTCCGAGCTGACGACATCCCACACGCCGAAAAGCTGTTTATCCCTGTGCTTCCACATAATGGCGGCGGGACAGTCGTTGTATACTCCGGGGATAATCTGCGTTCGGCCAATCCACGCGAATACCTTTTCAACGTCGCCGAGCAAATACATGATGACCGAGAACTTGTGATACCCGTCGTCAAACACGGTGGGGCCACCGCCGGAAAGCGTCTCGTTAAACCGCCACAGCCAGGACTTCGGATCGACCTCCCAGCCGGTTCTTTTGACATCCTCCCCTGCCGGAACATCGCCGCGCCTGACCTTTTTGTCGATCGGCAGATTGTTCGACGCGAGCCCCGCGTTGTTCATTTTCAGGCGTATGCCCTGCGGCGTACCGATCTCGCCCGCGTCCAAAAGCTGTTTAGCGAGCCTGTACGGCGGGTAAAATACGAAGTTCTCAAACACCTTGAGCAAAACGCCGTTTTCCCTCGCCGCGCTGATCATTTCGTCACACTGCGCAAGATTCATGGCCATCGGCTTTTGCACGGACACATGCTTTTTTGCTCTGCACGCCCTGACGGCATACTCGCAGTGCAGATGATGGGGCAAAAGCAGTTCCACCGCGCAAACATCTTTGTCGGCGAGCACATCGTCGTAGGCTTCGTATATCTTCGGAACCGCGTGCTCGGCGGCAAATTTTTTCGCGGCGGACATATTAGTGTCGCATACGCCCCACAGCTCGGCGTCGGGGTTGTCGCGGTAGCCTATGGCGTGCAGGGTGGCTATGCGTCCGCAGCCGACGATTACGAATTTCATTTTTGGCATTTTATTTTCCCTCCTTAACAGGATCTTCAAACAGACTCTTCAAGAATCTGCGCCTCGTAAACTTTCCGCTTCTCTTCCATATACGCCGGGATTGGAACATCCCACCAGCCGAAAGCCTTCCCGCCCGAATCCGGGTGCTCACGGCAGACGTCGACGCAAATAAACGCGGGTTTATTCGAGCTTATCGCTTCACAAAGCGCCTTTTTGATCCCGTCGGGCGTATCTTCTTTATACGCCCTGACGCCGAAAGACTCTGCTATCGCCGCGAAGTCCGGGCTGTACCGCTCTCCCGCGCGGGTAAAATCGTTGCCGAAAACGGCGTCGGTTCCGAGCGCGTCGGTCTGCAGGTCCTTGATGGCCATCCAGCCGCTGTTGTCGGCCATGAGGATCACAACGGGAATATCGTACTGGGCTATCGTGGACAGCTCCTGCATGGTCATCATGAAGTCGCCGTCGCCCAAAAACGCCAGCACGGGCCTGTCTGGAGCCGCCAATTTCGCGCCTATCGCCGCCGGGACTGCCCAGCCCATCGTTGAAAAACCGCCGGTCGTCAGGTTACAGTACGGCTTTTTGTAGCGGTACTCCTGAAACAGCTGCGCCTGCGTGTTGCCGGAGGACGTCGCGATGATCGTGTCCTCGGGCAGAGCTTCGTTCAGCAGGCCGACAAGCTGCGATATCGTGATGCTATCCGTCCGCCGCGACCTGATCTCTTTCAGGTCATCGAACCATTTTTCGCACAAAGCCTTGATCTCTCTGAGATACGCCGTGTTTATCTCAAAATCGGTATCCGCGCTGAGGAGCTGCGTTATGCTGTCCTTTACGTCGGCGGCGATACCCACGTCCGCCGCGTAATTCTTGCCGATCTCCGACCGGTCGATGTCGATATGTATGAGCTTCGTGTCGGGAAAATTAAACGCGATTCCCTTGCGGTAGGAGCATGTGGTCTCGTCCGCGAACCTCGTCCCCAGCGCGAGCACGACGTCGGCGTTACGGGAAATCCCAAGGCCGACGGGCGTACCTTTCGAGCCTGTGTGGAAGCAGTATTGCGGGTGCGCTTCTGAAACGGTTCCCTTAGCCGCGAGGGTTGTGATGATCGCCGCGCCCCATTTCTCCGCAAGCTCCGTGATCAACTCACCCGCCTTTGAATAAAATGCGCCGCCGCCCGCCAAGATCACGGGGCGTTTCGCGGTTTTCATCAGAGCGACAGCCTTTTCGATAGACGCCTTGTCCGCGCAGGGAATCGACCGCGCTTTCTCCCCGGACGCGTTATCCACAGATACGTCCGCGAGTCCGCTTTCGCAGAACTCTGCCTGTACATCCATCGGCAGCGTGACCGCGCAGGGACCGGGGCGGCCCTCCGTCATCTGGCGGAACGCGCGGCGCACGATCCGAGGCAGCTGCTTGGCAGATTCGGCCCGCCACGCGCGTTTTGCCAGCGGCTCGAGACTCCTTATAATGTTGCTGTCCTGATATCGCTCCAGCTCCTGAAGCACGCCCACGCCTTTCATGCGCACATGCGTGTCGCCGAAAAGCGCCAGAAACGCCGTGGAATCCGCGTAGGACGTACCCAGCCCGATACTGACGTTAAGCGTCCCCGGCCCGATGGACGCGAATACCGCCAGCGGCTCCCCCCTGACTCTGTAATAGCCGTCGGCGATCGCGGCGGCCGCCTGCTCATGCTTCACCTGGATATACTTGATATTGCCCGCCGCTTCTTCCTTGCGGATGGCGTCGAACAGACCCAGTACGCCGTGGCCGGGAATGCCGATGATGTAGGGTACGCCCTCGCTGATCAACTGCTTTAAGACGATTTCACCGCCGGTGAGCTTCATAAAAACGATCCTCCCAAATTAGATGTTAGACTTTAGATATTAGATTTCAGATGCGGTTACTTAACCGATGATTCGTGTATATTACATATGATATAATGAATCACTGTAAAATGCAACATATATACTGAAAAAATATCTTGATTTTTATCCACAAATAGCTCATAATTAAATGTGTAGTTAACCGCGTCTAACGTCTAAAATCCAGCATCAAAAATATATAGTCAAAAGGAGTGCAGTATCAATGGACTACATCCGCATGATCCCGTCTTATATCTCCATGTTCACCCCGAAATCCCTCGGGCAGCTTATCCTCGCGTTCTTCAACTCGTTGCTGATTATGTTCGGCTCGGTCTTTGTGGGCTGGGGGCTTCTTCCGAATCCGCTGACGGTCGAGCCCACGGTGTTCGTTTCCGAGAACGAATATCAAATCGTCTGGGAAACAAAGTACCCCTCCGCCGCCTGGGTTACCGTCGATGGCGAAAGATTCACGGACAGCCTGGCGGGCAGCCTTGTCTGGGATCAGAACATCCACAAGGTCAGCGTACCCGTGGACAGACTCGACGACGCGGGCAGGTATGAGATCAGCTGGCAGCATGTCATGCGCGACGTTATCGCCACGGAAAAGGGCAATCACAACGCGAAAACGTACAGCTTCCGCCCCATAGACTTTAGTGACGGCTTGCAGATCTACAACATCTCCGACACGCACTCAATCATGAGTCCCGGCGCGGAAACGGCGGGCTACTGGGGCGATAAGCTTGATCTGCTGATCCTCAACGGGGATATCGCCAGCGATCTGCTTGTCCCGGGCATGAGAACCGACATTATGAGGCTGGCGTGGGCTATCGCGCAGGGTGAACGCCCGGTGCTCTACGCCCGCGGGAATCACGAGACGCGCGGCCCCGCCTCAGTCGGCTTCCACCGCTACGCGGGCTGTCCCGGCGAGGACAGGTGGTATTTCACCACGCGGATCGGTCCCCTGTGGATCGCGGTGTACGACTACGGTGAGGATAAGAACGACGGCCACGTGGAATATGCCGGGCTTGTTGACTTCGCACGGTACCGCGAACGGCAAACAGCTTTCTTTGACCGTGTGATCGCGAACGCGGACCGGGAATATGGCGCGGAGGGCGTGGAATACCGCCTGCTCGTCAGCCATATTCCCGCGGGCGACGAACCCGCATGGATGGATCAGGCGAATCAGATGGGGCTGGATCTTGCTCTGCACGGGCATTGGCACAGCACGCAATACTACGCGCCAAGCGAGTTTATAAGAAATAACGGCGCGCCCGCGAATTATCCCGTGATCATAGGCTCAAAGCCGTCGCACGATTTGGACTCAAACGATATTTTTACCGCGACGGCCGTGGACATCGGGACGGAGTCAATCGGCGCGTGGTTCACGAACCAAAATCATGACGTTGTCAGTACGCTGCCCGTTATTCCAAGAAGCTAAAAAAAATAGGCTATAGTCAGCGCCCGGCATCATAACGATGCCGGGTGAATTTTTTGCCGTCAAAGCGCGCAATTGCGTGTTTTTGGTCAAATGTTATAAAATTTTTAGATTTTTTTGATTATAATGCTATATATCAAGACCACAACAGATATTGTTGTTTTTGTTCGATACATACTATAAATTGTGGTTTTCCCTGTTTGTTACACGATTTCGAAAATGTTTTTGGTGAATTGTAATAAAATTTGTTAAATATTTTTGTGAAAAGTGTTGACAAAAGCAAAAAGATGTGTTATTATGTCGATAGTCGTCAGGGAGACGAATCTTTTTTACCGCTGTATTGTTGTGGTAAACCCACAATGACTAATGCATTATTTTATCAATACATAATGCGGTTGCAATAAAAAAAATAAATCAAATTCCCCACGGAGGTATTTGATTCGCAAAAACTTTAAAAGGATGGAACATAAAAAAAATGAAACTGCAATATGTTACTGACTGCGCCCTGCTTATCATGGCGTATCTGACCGGCGAAAACAGAGTGGTATCCTCACGCGAGCTGGAGAAAATGATAAACTTCCCGCAGCAAAGCATTTTTACCGCCGGCCGGAAATTAAAGAGCGCCGGATTCGTAAATACGGTTTCGGGGCCTTTCGGCGGATACATCCTCGCGAAATCCCCGGAAGAAATCACGATCCAGGATATCCTCTCCGCTTTCAAGGACGCTTTTTGCATCAGCGACTCGGCATGCGCCAACAGGGCGGCGACGACGACCCTGAACAATTTCGCCAAGCTGCTTTCGTCCGCTGAGGAGGAAGTGAAGGTAAGGTTATCCACGTTTACGCTGATGGATCTGTTAAAGGATCCGGACAGCCTTAGCTCATAACAACCGAATCAGGATGGAGGGGGAAAATGAAAAAGAAACATCCGAAAATTCTAAATAAACATAAAAAAATAAGGTTCTTATGCTTTTTGCTGACATTGAGCGTTGTTTTAGGCACACTGGCCCTCATGCTCATATCGCCCGCAAACGCGGTCGGCGGCTCGATCGACTTAAACGATCCGCGCTCCGACACGCCGCCGTGGAGGATCGTCGATCCGTATTCCGATCCGAACACCGACCAGCAGACCGGCGGCACCAGTGTTTCGCAGGATATCGTCGGCGACGAAACATATCCTTCCGCCTACATCCAGTTCAGCGACGACGGCAGCGAGCTGGCCCTGCGAATACGCGTTACCAATTGCGACAAAACGCCGGAAAACCCCGAATTCAAGAACTTCGCTTTCATGGGCCTTGATATTAACCTTGACGGTAAGATAGATTTCTTTCTGGGCGTGTACAATCCCACCGGCAATAACGGCCGCGTCGGAATTTATCTGGCCGACCCGGCGCTTCCGAATACAGGTCCCGGCAATACGGGCGTCACGAAACCTGTCGCGACCTTCCAGCCCAGAGCGGGAGAAAATTATTCGTTCCTCCAAGTCGAGTATGACGACGGATTCCCCGGCTTCCATAATGATCCCGACTACTTTATCACTTTCAAGTTCACTCTCGCGGACATCAACAAAGCCCTCGCGCCCCTGGGACTTGAGATGACGCCGGCAACCGCGTTCTCCTATGTCGTCGGTACCGCCACACAGGACAACTCCCTCAACGCGGACATCAACGGCATGGACGGCATCGGCGGCGGCGACTGGTACTTCCCTCCCCCCATATCCACCGACGGAACGGAATATTTCACCGTTACCTTTGATAAAAACGGCGGCGACTTTGACGCTTCCCCGAATAAAGCCTCCGTCAAGGACGGCGACCCCATTCCCAGCACACAGTTCCCCACGCAGAACCCACTAAGGCGCGGCGGATGGAAATTCGTAGGATGGAGCACCGATCCCGACGACACCGAAGCCCTTGCCCATGAATTCCTGCCGGGCACGATCATCACCGAGAACAAGACCGTTTACGCCATATGGGTGCCTCAATTGTCCGAGACTCTCGACGAAGATATTGTGCATTTTGATCCGACCGGCGGCTACTGGAACGGCAGCCCGCCGATCACCTATCAGGACAGAATGTCAGAGGACGGTATCGTCAAGGACATGCCCCCCGATCCCACGAATCCCCCGGCCGGAGCCCTTCCCAACAACACGCAGCGCATATTCGGCGGATGGGTGACGGATCTCAGGGAATACAATGTCCCCGGCGCGAATAACGTCCTGCGCCTTACCACGGGAAGCGCGGCGGGCGGTGACATCAACTTCTTTAACTGGACTGATGAGGTCACGAACCTCACCAAGGTGTACCAGCCCCACAGCGGCGAAGAGGAGTATACGGTATACGCCCTGTGGCTGGATATTTCAACCAACGTTAATCAGATTCCCCCGAAGTATATCTTCTACGATAACATATATCCGGCCGATTCGACTCCCCCGCCCTACGGCACGCACCTTTACGACGTGTATACCAATAATAGCGGCACGCCTGCGTACATACCTGTGCCGCCGACACGTCAGGGATATGTTTTCCGGGGATGGGATACGAACCCCAATGCGCCGGTCAATGGTTCAGCCACGCGCTATTTGGACGTATACGGCACGAACACGCCGCTCCCCGCGCTGAACAAAACCGACATGACCGTCTACGCGATATGGGAACCGGCTAACTACGCGCTTCAGTTTTTCCCCAACGACATCGACTTGAACCGCGATCCGCTGCGGGACAATCCCGGCGGAACCTTTGATATACGGTTATGCCCCAGCGTCAACAATAACCTGCTCTATCCCCAGTTTCCCGCTCCCCCGGAGCTTGAGGGCTACGAATTCGTGGAGTGGAACACCGATCCCTACGGCTTCGGCTACGCCGTTTCCCCCGCAGGCATCGGCGACATTATTTCCGAGGGCGGCGAAATCCGATTCCATCTGCTCGAGGAAACTCCCCCGGACCTTATTCAGGGCGTCACGGTCTCAGGATACACAAAGCTTTACGCGATATGGCGGCGCATTCCGACTCCTCCTTTCTTTGTCAACTTTGACGCTATGGGCGGAGAATTCAACGGCGATCTGGGAGAGGACTACATCTCCATTATTACCGACAACGGTTATGTAAACGGTACGGAATACGTCAGCAAAGCCCCGCCCAGATGGACAGACCCGGTAACAGGCGACGACCTTTACATCTTCCAAGGCTGGAGCTATGACGACGGTCCCGACAGGCAGGTTGATTTTTACGATCCCCGTCCGGTAATCTTCGGCGAAGAGGTCACGCTCTACGCCGTCTGGAAACCGAACATACAGTATACGGTAACCTTTTATCCCACCTACGGCACATGGCCGGACGGCAGCACGGACCCCATCACAGTACCCACCATCGACGGCACGGTCGCCTACATCCCCTTTTTGGACAAAGCTCCCGGACATCCCATAAGCGATACCCTTGATTTTACCGGTTGGAACATGAAATCCGACGGTTCGGGCGCCGTGTACGACCCCAAAGCGGAGGTCACGGAAAACCTCCATGTCTACGCCCAATGGGTTCCGCGCGAAGGCAACGTCATGGTCACGTTCATTGTCAACGACGACACGAACAACACCCTCGGAAGCTATGTCACCGCGGAGGGGACAGCGCTTCTGGAGTTCCCGAACGGCGATCCCAAGGAAGAGAACGGATGGGAATTCCTGGGCTGGTTCACGGGGCCTGACTATGAATGCGATAAAGAGTGGGAAGCAAACGACCCGTTTTACAGCGCGCACACTATTCTCTACGGTAAGTGGAACGTCCGGATTCGCTTCGATTTGAATGGAGCGCCCGGCACACCCCCTGCCGACGAGATGGTTCCTTATATACCCGAGACAGGAAGCCCCGTCGCCGAACCGGCAGAGCCTATATGGCCGGGGCATTCCTTCGAGGGGTGGTTCAAGGACGAGCAGTGCACCGAGCCTTGGGATTTCCAGGCCGACGCCGCCGAAGCGCCCATGACCCTTTACGCAAAATGGGAGGAAACCGGCGAGCCGCCTCCGAAGCCCACCGCCCCGTTCATGTTCACGAAAGTAGACTCGGACAACGACGCTAAAACCCTGAAAGGAGCCGTATTCGGACTCTACAAGCGCAATGAGAATGAAGAGGCGGAAAGCGGGCACACGCACGATGAAGTCTACTACGACGGATCGGCCTGCTGGGTCACGGCTTTGACGGCGGATGTAAAGACGCTTGAGGACGGAATCGCGGACTTCGGCGATCTCGAAGAGGGAGAGTATATCTTAGTCGAGCTGGCCGCACCGCCGGGGTACAGACGCCCGTCGGGACAGTGGCTGATCACGGTCACGCCGGAGAGCGGCGACCCGATAGACATCAAGTGCGTAGGCTCGCCAAAGCCCCCGGCCTTTATCGTCAAGACATTGCCCGACAACTCAGTCGAATACTGTCTGCCCAACATGACGCCGTTTTGGATGCCCGCCGCGGGAGGCGCCGGCACGCTGGACTTCATGATCGTCGGCTTTGCCATCATGATCATGACGGCGGCCATGCTGCTCATCTTCTTTAACCAGACCAAAAGCAAAAAATTCATCGACTACAGCGATTTTTAAGTAACTGCTCAGTCGGATACTTAATTATAAATAAGAAATTAAAAAAGATTATTTAAGAAAGGGAAACACAACCATGAAAAACACACTCAAAAAAGTATTGGGGGTCTTAGATAGTGTCGACATGAGATTGACAAAGCAATATATTTATGATAATATAAGCTCATAAAGTTATTGATTTGGAGTTGAGCTTATGAGCAAAGAACAATACCGACATGATGTTTCGGATGA
>WRED01000007.1 GCA_009779495.1 Oscillospiraceae bacterium
GTCCTTCATTTGCTTAGACTCTCCTTCTTTATGATTTCTGTGCGTTTGAGATTGCACACATTAATCATAATCGGGGAGTTTATTTTTTGCAAACTCCGTTTTCATTGATTACAGGAATGCTTTATTGCAAAATGAAAATTATCTGTGTCCTACGACGAGGGCAAGCCGCCCTATGGTATGCACCAAATATAAATTATCTGCGTTTTGCCTTGTTTACGCAGTTTAATTTTTCCATGCGGGACGTCGGGCCGCCATCCCCCACAATTTTACGCAGTTCTTACCCTAAACACATCTACCGTCTACAATCTAGCGTCTAGAATCTAGCATTGCGTCCCCTGCCCGCCGTAATTCTCAATTCTCAATTACGCCAACCATCCCGTCCGCGTCCAGCTTATACTTCCTCAGCTGCGCCGCCACCGACGCCTGCTTAACAAACTCATCCTCTACGGCCGTCAGCTTATATTTGCCCCTGAATCCCCGCTGCAGCAGCGCCGCGGCAAACTTTTCGCCCACACCCGCGCTGCGCACGCCCTCCTCGAAAAAGAAAACGCGCTTGCAGTCCATGACCGCGCCGGCCGCTTCACCGTCCAGAGGCTTCACACGGTTGAGTTTAACGAGCTTAACGCTCTTCTCCCCCATGCGTTTCACCGCCTGAGCCGCGCAGCCGAATATGCGCCCGTATGTCACGATGGCCGTATCCGCGTCCGGATCGCCGTATATGTCAAACGTACCGCAGGCCCTAGCTCTTTCTATATCGGCTAAAATCTCCCTGCCGCGCGGATAACGCACCGCCACCAGGTTTTCGCCGTTATAAAGCGCCGCCCCTATCGCCGCCTTCATCTCGCCGTAGCTCGACGGCGAATACACGGTAACGTCCGGGATGCTGTTCAGAAATGCCACATCATAAATACCTTGGTGGGTCTCGCCGTCCTCGCCGACAAAGCCCGCGCGGTCTATGGCCAGCACAAGCTTCTGCTTTTGCAAAGCGCCGTCGTGCAGAATCTGATCATACGCCCGTTGCAAAAACGTCGAGTACACCGCGACGACCGGCTTCATCCCCTGCTTTGACAGTCCCGACGCGAAAGTGACGGCGTGCTGCTCCGCGATCCCCACGTCGAAAAAGCGATCCGGGTACAGCTCCTCGAACCGGCGAAGTCCTGTCCCTACGGACATGGCCGCCGTTATGGCGCAGACGGATTCGTCCTTCGCCGCGACGTCGCACAAAAAATCGCCGAACTGCTCGGAAAAGCTCGTGCCGCAGGGCAGAGGCTCGCCCGTATCAATGTCGAATTTCGTGATGCCGTGGAACTGCGTCGGCTCGCGCTCGGCCGGGTCATATCCCTTGCCTTTCGTTGTGTAGACGTGAAGCAGCACGGGCATGTCCACAAGCTTCGCGGACTCCAGCGCCTCGCAAAGCTGCCCCGTGTTGTGGCCGTCCACCGGCCCCATGTATCGGAATCCCAGATCCTCAAAAAGGTTGCTGTTATACAGGCTGTTCTTGGCGATGGTCTTTAAGTTAAAGATAACCTCGGCGATCGGCTCGCCTACAAGCGGAATGCTTTTCAGCGCTTTCTCCGTTTTTTCTTTCAGCTTGAAATATTCGGGCTTCGAGCGGATCACGGACAGATACCGCGCCAAAGCGCCGACGTTTTGGGAGATCGACATCTCGTTGTCATTAAGTATCACGATCATCCGTATGTCCGAGCGCCCGGCATTGTTCATGGCCTCATAGATCATGCCCCCGGTGAATGAACCGTCGCCTAAAACGCAGACCGTGTGGCTGTCGTCACCGCGCAGCTTCTTCGCCGACGCGAGCCCCAGCGCCGCCGACACCGACGTGCTGGAATGCCCGCTGTAAAAAACGTCGTGCGCGCTCTCGCTCGGCCTCGAAAAGCCCGACAGTCCGTTTTCCGTGCGCAGCGTCGCGAACCGTTCAAAGCGTCCCGTCAGCAGCTTATGCGTGTACATCTGATGCCCCACGTCCCAGACGAAGTGATCCCGGGGCGAGTCAAATATGCGGTGCATCGCGACGGTCAGCTCCACGACGCCCAGGTTCGACGCCAAATGCCCGCCGGTGTGCGAAACCGTGTCGGTCAGCATGCGGCGGATCTCGGCGCACAGCTCGGGAAGCTCGTCCTCCGGGAGGTCCTTTACGAAGCCCGGATCTTCTATTTTATCCAGATATCTGATGTTTTCCATATTGTTCCTAATTCCCAACTTTTAACCCCTGACTCCCCGTAAGCTCCTGATCCCTAATCCCTGATTCCTGTTCCTCCGAAAGCTCGGTAATTCTCTGCTGCGCTTTATTCAAACAGTCGTTGCAATAGGTCACCAGACGCGTGCCCTCCTCAAAATACTTCAGCGACTCGTCCAGCGGCAGACTGCCGCTTTCAAGCCTGTCCACGATTTCTTCAAGCCGCTTCATCGCGGACTCATACGTGATATTTTCCATGTCACACGTTCCTTTCAACTTCATCAACAGCGCATTTCAGCGTTCCGTCGCTTACCCTGACCGCCAGACGGTCCCCCGCCGATATATGCTCAACGCTGCCGACGACAGCGCCGTCCATTGACGCGATGGCATATCCTCTCGACAGCACCTTAAGCGGACTCAGCGCATCCAGCTTGCCGCCGTACAGGACCAGCCTGCTTCTTCCCTGCGCGATACACCCGTCCGCCTGACGGACGAGCCTGTCCATATATTTATCAAGCATCTGCCTGTAATTTCCAAACAAAACCGCGTGGCTCGTCAGCCCCGCCGATGAACTCAGCAGGCGCAGCCGCGTTTTCCCGCCGGTTATCATATCTGACAGCGCCTTTTCAAGCACGAAACGGATGCCGCTTAAATACGCCGCCTGTTCGCGCCAGTCCGGCGCAGCAAGCTCCGCCGCCGCAGACGGTGTCGGAGCGCGCAGGTCGGCCGCGAAATCGCATATGGTGTAGTCCGTTTCGTGGCCCACCGCCGAGATCACGGGAATCTCCGAAGCCGCGACGGCACGCGCGACTATTTCCTCGTTGAACGCCCAAAGCTCCTCCAGCGAGCCTCCGCCCCGCCCGACGATAATCACGTCAGCCAGCCTGCCCCGGTTGAATCTGCCCACCGCCGCCGCGATCTGCCCCGCCGCCGCCGGCCCCTGCACCTGTACCGGGCAAAACACGACCTCCGCAAGCGGAAACCGCCTGCCCAGCACGGTTATGATGTCCCGCACGGCCGCCCCGGTCGGTGACGTTATCACGCCGATGCGCCCGGGGTACGGCGGCAGTTCCTTTTTTCGCGCCGCGTCAAACAGCCCCTCTTCGGCCAGGCGTGACTTCAACTGCTCAAAGGCAAGACTCAGCGCGCCTATGCCGTCTGGCTGCATGTCGTCAATGTACAGCTGATACTGCCCGTCACGCTCAAACACGGACACCCGTCCCCGGGCCACAACGCTCATGCCGTTTTCCGGCGTGAACCTGAGCCGCGCGTTGCTCGTCTTGAACATCACCGCTTTCACTGCCGCGCCCTCATCCTTGAGCGTCATGTAGTAGTGGCCCGTGCGGTAGTGGTTCGTGAAGTTCGATATCTCGCCGACGACAAAAACGTTGCCCAGATTGGGATCGCCCTCGATGATCGATTTTACGTAGGTGTTTAGCTGGGTGACGGTTAACAAGGGAATGCTCATTGAATTTTCCTCTTAAACAATATAATACTAATTGTCTACGCTTAAATCAATTAGGCCATTGACTTTGTAAATACTACTATTTTTCGTGCATACTTATATGGATATGAGGTGAACAAGCCAAATCAAGAGAGTATTCAAGTGAATTGACAGGCTTTTGATATTTATTATGTTTAGACATATATTTGATTAGTACCCGTTCACTCTCGGTAAAATCATCCAAAGACATATCTTCTGTCCAATATAGCTTGTCAACACGAGCAAAATCTTTGGCAATATGAATAGGACAACTCAAATACTTGGAACTGATAACATTTGCAAGGTTCTGTTTCCATTCTGGCACAGCATTAATACGTTGCTCAACATTAGATTTTGCAAAAAAATCTTTCCGTGATTTCCTCAGTTTTTCGAAATCAGATGTTGTAATAGATGTTAATAATTCAGGCTCTACGCAAAGCTCGCTTGCAAACTGATGGATTCGTTTTTGAGGAATGCCTTTCGTTTTTGCTCGATAAACCACTCCAAATGTAACTTCAAGAAGAACGGCTATATCTACCATGCTTATTCCGTAAACAAACTTTATTGCGTCAAAGAAGTTTGTTGGGATGGCGCTTCCTGCAACATAATCTTCGAGTTGAGATAAAAATTCATTATATGAAATCCGACAATCATTAAATTGCTCCCGTAAAAAGCGAGGGGCGTTTGTTGTTAAGTAAGTAAAATATTCTAAACTTGCATTCCAATCGTCACAGGTCTTTGTAACATCAGTTATTTTATCGCCATATTTATATGTATCACCATGACCTGCACATATACCGTCAATATTAAACTCACAGATTTTGCATTGCTTTTCTATTTTCATAATTACGATCATTCCTTATAACTATTGGTTTTTAATTCTCAATTCACGCATTGCGCACTGCGCCAGCAGCGCAACCCCCGCCGCATTATCCGCCGCAAACTCCGATTCCGCAAAAACAGCCCCGTACTTCCCTGTAAACCGCGCCCGAATCAGCGTATTCGACGTCACGCCGCCCGAGAACACAAGCGGCAAATCGCCCTCTTTTTGCAATACATATTCCGCCATTTTATCAAGCGCCGCCGCGATATATTCGACGCAGTACCGGCAGATGTCGGCGCCGCTTTCCCCCGCCCGCTTCATGCTTTCACACTTGTTCTCAAGGCCCGACAAACTGCAATGCCCGTCCTTCAGCTTTATGTGAAACGTATATTCCCTGCCGCTCTCACGTGACAGCTCGTCCACATATTGGCCCGACGGAAACGGCATTCCCAGCAGCTTGCCCACACGGTCGATGGCCTGTCCCGCTTTCAGATCCAGCGTCGAAAGCAGCGCTTCGCACCGAATCACGCTGTCTCCGCTGTCCGGCGTGACACGCAGAACCTCCGTCGTGCCGCCCGACACGTGAAACGCGATGAATTTTTCACTCAAAAGCTCAAGTTTTTTTGCCGAGTACAGCGCGGCGGCCACGTGCCCGGCCTGATGGGAAAACAACGTAAGCGGCAGATGATTCACCGCCGCTATGCACCTCGCCGCCGATACGCCCGCCAAAAAGCACGGCATGTAAGAACCCTCTGCGTCACGCGGGCGCGCCGATACGCCTGCCGCCGTCAAGCCGTTTATGTCCGCGCGGCATGACTCAAAAAGCCGCTCGACAATCTCCGGCAAAGCCACGGTGTGGTGGAATACCGCATCGCTTTGGCGCAAACCAAGCTCACCGGGCTTTACCGGCAACGGCTTTTTTACATGGAAAATCTGACGTTCGCGGCTGTCATAAATAGCCGCGGAAGTCGTGTAATTGCTTGTGTCTATCCCTAAGTAGAAGCTCATATCAGCTATCTGCGGACTCGTTGTCCGTGAACTCGCCGTCCATAGATTCGCTGTCCGTGGACACGTTATCGTCCACTAACTCGCCGCCCGACAGACTTCTGGCGACAGAGCCTAACACCCCGTTGACGAAAGACGCGTCGTCCGCGCCGGAGTACTGCTTACACAACTCCACAGCCTCGTTAATCGACACGCCTACGGGCACCTCGTCGAGGTAAAGCATCTCGCACAGGGCCAAACGCAAAACGGCTAAGGATACCTTCGATATCCTTGTTTTGCGCCAGCCTCTCAGGTTTTCGTCGATCGTCTCGTCGATCCTGCTAAAGTTTTCGGAAGCGATCTCAGCGACGGAGCGGACGTAATCGTCCGCCCGAACGATCTCGTTTTCAAGCGCGAGCGAAATGATATCCTCGATATCGGCTTCCGGGTGAAACGACTTTTCAAACATGAGCAAAAACGCCTGCTCACGCGCTTCCTTTCTCGTCATAACCGTTTATAGTCCTCCAACTGTTAAAGCTCAACTCCGGCAATGCTGACGTCAACCTTGCTTACGACGCGCCCCGTCATGTTCTGCACCGCGTTTTTGACGCCGTGCTGGACAGCCGTCGCCACGACGGGAATTTTCGCGCCGCCTGCAATGGTGATATTCATCGCGATCTTAATCTCGTTTTCGCCGTTATACACGCGTACGCAACGGCCGTCATCCGCGCCCAGCCTCAGCGCCGAACGCACAATGCCGGGCGCGCGCGGCACAATTCCCGTCACGCCGTCGATATCCTTAGCGGCGTTCACGGCGATCGCGGCGATTACCTCGCCGGAAATCACCAGCCCGCCGACGTCGTCGGTTTTCCTTTTGTCGTCGTCCATTTTGGCCCCCAAAATTTAGATATTAGACTGTAGATTGTAGACTTTGAGACAGCTGCTCTAACATCCAACATCTACTAATGCGAATCACGTGTTGAATAATGAGTAAGCATGACAGATGTGAGGTAAAGTTCACGTCATTGCGAGCGCGGAGAAACGTTGAGCAATAACAATGTTTGTGCGCGAAGCAATCCAGCCAGCAAATGGTTGAAAAATCAGAAATCAGGAGAATTAACAATAAAGTTACAGAACTGGATTGCTTCGCGCGTCGACCCTGTTATAAAACAACGCTTCTTTGCGCTCGCAATGACGCCTGACTTCTACCTGTTTTCTGTTTTTTAACCAGTGATTCGCATTACCATCTACCATCTAGCGTCTAGAATCTAGTCTCCCGCCCCAATATCAATCAGCGCGGAGCTGCCCGTAACCGTCGGCAGCTTGCCGTCCCACTTCTGTATCTTCTGATACTCTATGAGATTCTGGTTCAGCGACCCCGTCAGCCGATTGTTGGCTTCCGCCTGCGCCTCGGCCTTTGTCTTGATGGCCGTCGCCTCGGCTTCCGCCGCGATTACCTGCTTTTTGGCCTCCGCCTCGGCAATCACGATGGCCTGCTCCTGCTCCGTCTTGGTCTTGATGAGGTTTTGCTCGGCGACCTGCTTTGCTTCGATGGCGTTGTTGAACTCAGGCGAGAAGTCAAAGTTTACGATGTTGAACCTGTCGATGATAATGCCATAGTCCTTCACCTTTTCCTCCAACGTCTCCTTGATCTCCTGGCCAACCTGCGCGCGCTTGGTGATCAGCTCCTCCGCCGTGTACTTCGCGCTGACGGACTTCATGCTCTCCTGCACCGCCGGGAGCAGCACGACCGACTGGTAGTCGCGCCCGATGTTCTTGTAGATTTTCGCGCTGGAATCAAGCCCCACGCGGTAGTTGACGGCGATGTTGCTCTTGACCGACTGCAAATCGCGGGAAACCGCCGCCGCCTCGACCTCTTCCTTTTGGATCTTGTTTGAGATCTTCTCGATGCTCTGGATAAACGGCGCCTTGACATGCAGACCCTCCTGCAGCACCTTGTCGGATACCTCGCCCAGCGTCACGACGACGCCGGTGTGTCCCGCCGGGACCACGACGAAGATCGACGAGAGAACGACGATGGCCGCGAACGCGAGCGCGGCGATCAGGATCGCCCTTTTGGCCGGTTTGTTTTTGTTTTTTGCCTCAAATACGATCGTGTTGTCTTTTGCCATTATGTATTCATCCCCTTTCACGTCTTAATTATAACACATATTTCACTGTAACGCAATTCCTAATTTTAGACGCTAACTAAGCTCAACGATCGTGATCTTTTCCGTGGACAGCCCCGTTTTGTTGACGACAATGTCTTTTATCTGTATCATGCCCGTGTCCGTGAGCACATTGGGCGGCAGGATGACGTCCGCGGTCTTGCCGTCAAACACCACGAGGCACTTGCTTCCCGTCTTGGCCTTGATCAGCGTTTCCATGTCGGCCTCGAGCTTGATCGCCTCCGTCAGCGCGGCCAGCTCCTGCGTCGCCTCCTTGACCGCCGACGACGCCGACCCGCTGTCCTTGATGATCCCGTTGAGCAGGTCAGCCGCCTCGTCCCGCGACCGTTTGCGGTCCATCGCCGATTCCGCGAAGAAGCTGTCCCGCGTCCCGGCGATGACGTACTGCGCGTCGCCCAGGTTATCAGAATCCTTGCCGACGTTTTCCTCCGTCCGCGCCTCCGCGCCCGCCTGCGGCCGGAGTCCGACCTCCGGCTTCGTGTAGTACCAGTTCACGAAGATCGCCGCGCCCAGCGCGATCACCAGCGTCGCCGTGATCAGCTGCCTTTTTTTGATTATCATGCTCATACGATGTACCTTTCCTTTCAGTTGTTTGTATTGTAAAATTATATTTTTGGCTATTTGAATGTGAATCACGGATAAAAACAGAAAACAGGTAAAAGTCAGGCGTCATTGCGAGCGCAGAGAAGCGTTTTTTTATAACAGGGTCGGGGCGCGAAGCAATCCCGTTCCGCAACTTTATCACGTTTCCTGATCACTTCTGTTTTCTCAACCATTTACCAACTGGATTGCTTCGCGCGCGAACATTGTTGTTTCTCAACGTTTCTCCGCGCTCGCAATGACGTGACTTTCACCCCATATCTATCATATCAATTGTCCAATATGTGGTTCGCATTGTCGCCTAACGCCCGTTACCCATCTTCGTAACGCTCACTTTCGCCGAGCTTATCCCCAGCACCGCCGTCACGGCATCTGTCACGTCCCTGCGCACCTCGGGCGAGTCCGCGCCCTCGCACACCACCGCCACGCCGCGTATATTCGGCTGTATGATCTTGATAATCAGTCCCGTTTCGTCACTGCTTTTGCCGATCATGATGTACTCGTTCGCCGACTTTTCCTTTTGGCTGTAGCTGCCGTCCGTATGCTGCGAGCGTTCGTTTTCGTTTTTGCTGTTCGACGCGTACACCTGCTCCGCGCCGTTTTCCAGCGTGACCATCACCTTGGACTTTCCCGCGCCCGCGATAGCGCCCACCAGTTCCGCCAGCCTGTCCTCGACGTCTCTCGCGTAGTTGCGTATGTCCGCGGCGGCCGGCTCCCCGCGCTTGGCCGTGTCCTTGACGCCGCTTGGCTCTTTCTCCCCGCCCCCCACCTCAGAGAACAGCAGAAGCAGCACCGCCGCCACGCCCAAAGCCACGATCAGGAGCAGCTTTTTGTCCGCCTTGAGCTTCTCCCCGATCCCCCTGCATTTCTCCAAAAGCTTACTCTTAATATCGTCCGTGTTCATACAGCTCCGCCTCCGCCTCCGTGATTTTATATATGTCCGCGTTTATTTCCCGCTCCATGCCCTCAAACCCATAGGGCGAGTAGATTTCAACCCTGCCGACGCGAATCTCCCCGTTTTCCGTATACGCTTTCACGATGATCTCCGCGCCCTCTACGCCGTACCCCTCCAGTATCCTCTTGATTTCAGCCGCGCACGCCCTTTCGACGCTGTCCTCGATCTGCCGCCCGACGAGCTCCGACAGCTCCGCGTTTTCCGGCGCTACGTCCCCCAAAAACAGCTCCGGTGCATCGAACTGTATGTCGCCCCTGAGAAACGGCGTAAGCGCCGCCGCTAAAATGAATATGGATATGAAAGTTTTAAGCGCCCTGTCCGTGGCCCCCTTGGGCGATATTGCGTATAACACGCCGCCGATCAGCGCCGAAAAACCAAAGCCCAGAAGCCAGCCGCCAAGTTGATTCACGTCATTCACTCCGTTCTTTCGAGGCGTTAGGTGTCAGGCGTAAGGGATTAGGAAAAGATTCTTCACTGTGTTCAGAATGACGACCCCTCCGGCACTGCGTGCCACCTCCCCTTGCAGGGGAGGCCGTGTTAATCGCACCTTGTTCTCAAGCCTCCCCTGCAAGGGGAGGTGGCACGCAGTGCCGGAGGGGTAAACTCCTAATCCCTAGCGCCTAACGCCTTATCCCTTGATCGCAATCATTATCCCCGTCGTAATCACCATCAGCGCGGCGTTAAATATCACGCAGACATTCATCAGCACAAGCGCGCCGCTCACAGTTTTCAAAAATCCCGTCACATTCTTCAGGTCCATCATGTCCGCGCACAGGGCCGACAGCTTCAGCGCGCCCGTCCACAGCGTAAGCTCCGCCACGACAGGCAGATTAATCAAAAGCACCGCCGCAATCCCGAAAGCCCCCACAGCCGCCCGGACGATCGACAGGCTGCCGACGACAGAGGCATACGCGTCACTGAGCTGCGAGCCGATCACCGGGATAAAGCTGCTGATGGCCAGCTTGATGCCTTTTGCCGCCAGGGTATCCGCCGAGCTTGCCAAAATCCCTTTCAGCGACAGCAGCGCCGTAAAAAGCGTCGCGGCGGAGGCGAAAATCCATATCGCCGTTTTTTTGATGAAGTCCGCGACTTTCTGAAGCTTTAAGTCCGGCACGATGGAATCTATGACCGCAATGCCGGTGAGCAGCCCGCAGCAGGGCGTCATGAGCCGCGACGCGATCTGCGACACGCCCTGCGCGGCGGCGAAAGCCATTGAGTTGTAGCACACGGCCAGCATCGGGTTGCCGCTGGATACGATGATCGCGGCCAGCACAGGTATCATCGCAAGCATAAACGTACTGCTGGTCATGACCGCCGCCACCGCCGACGTGAGAACCTTCGATATGGGCGCCGCGATGGATATCGTCAAAAAAACGCCGCTCGCTATGTTGATGATTGAACCGCTTTTGTCGCCCTGCGTAAAGAAGCTCCCCGCGCAGGACAGCATGATGATGACGCCCGCCGCTTTCATCAGCATTTTCAGCGGCTCCTTCATGCGCCCCCTGAAAATGTCCGTGATCAGCTTCACGATATCACGGGGCGACGCGTTGAAGATAGCGCTGAAGTCAATGCCGTCTATTCCCAGCCTTGACAGCAGGCCGCGCGTTTCGCCGTCAAGGCTTTCCGCCAGAGCGTTCGCGCCGCTTTTTTCAAGCTGTTCGTCCACCATCGTGCCGCCGCCCTCGGCAAAGGCGCACAGGGAGAGAAGCAGCGTGAGCAGCAGGGTCAGCGCGATGATTTTTACAGCTTTCATTTTCGTGCTCCAAATACGTCGATAGACCGTGTCGCTGGTTTAATTCTGCGTTATTAATTTGGCCGCCAGTTCAACGACCACCCCGATCATCGGCAGGCACATCACCAAAATCATCATCTTCGCCGCGATTTCGACATTGGCCGCCAGCGCCGCCGAGCCGTTGTCGCGGCAGACGGCGGCGGTGATTTCCGCCACAATCGCCGTGCCCAAAGCTTTCAGCAGCAGCTTGAGATACTCATCCCGCACCCCCGCGAGGGATACAAGCTCCCGGGCCGCGTCAACGATCGTCGGCACGTAGGACATCAGCCCTAAAAGCAGCGCGGTAACGCCCGCGATTTCTATCACGGCGGCGTACTCGCTTCGCTCCTTTTTCACAATCAGGATCAGTAAAACAACCATGACCGCGCACGCGGCCATCTTAAATATATTCATAATACTTTACAACTCAAAGACTGACTTTATGGCCGAATAAAGGCTTTCTATTTGGGGAATAAGCATCATAAGTATGACGACAATCCCCGCGATAGCCGTCAGCATCGCGTAGTCGTCGCGCCCCGCCTTGGAAAGCACCTGATTGAGTATGGCGACGATTATGCCGATAACGGCGATTTTCAGCACAAAGGTTATGTCCATAATACACTTCCCTTAATATAGAGGTCTGCTACAAATGTAAATCACTGGTTGAATAATGATGTGTCGACTATATGCACATAAATATGACAGATATATGGTAAAGTTTACGTCATTGCGAGCGCGAAGAAACATTGAGTGATAACAACGTTTGTGCGCGAAGCAATCCAGTTAGTAAAGAGTTCAGAAATTAGAAGCGCTCAGGTAACGCAATAAGGTTGCGTAACTGGATTGCTTCGCGCACCGGCCCTGTTGTAAAAAGAACGCTTCTCTGCGCTCGCAATGACGCCTGACTTTTACCGTTTTCTGTTTTTTTAACCCCTGATTTACACTATAATATAATCAACCCGGCCGCAACGCCCGCCGATACCCCGAGGCTTATGTAAAGCTTTCCGTATCTGCTCTCCCGTTCCCGGGCGTCCGCCAATTTCTCAAGAAACATCTTCTCGTGTATCTCAAAATGGCCCAGCTGGCCCGCTATATCCGTCGCGCCCAAAGCCGACCCCAGCGACCGCAGCAGATCTATATCCCCCGAAAAAAGCGGCGGAGACAGCGCCCTGCGCCCGACGGCCCCAGACCATGCGTCAAAAAACGTCATTCCCTGCCCGCACATTTCACGGCAGACAGGTAAAAACGTCAGGGGGGAAAGCTCCTCCCTTTGGCAAAGCGCGTCGATCAGACCGCCCACCGGCTCACGGAAATATTCAAGCCGCGCCCGCATGACGCCGATCATGACCAATATCTTCTCAAGGGTTCTCACGCGCTGAGACAGCATCCTTGAGTATCTCAGTCCCGTCAGGGCGCACATCAGTACCGCTGTCAAAGCCGCCGCTGTTCGCATAACCTCATCAGCTCTTCCGTCCCGTATATTTGCTCTATCCTGCACGGCTCGCCGCCGTTTTTCAGAAAAACCGCGTGATCAAACGCGGACGTGCGCAGCAGCTCCTTTGACACGGGCCGCCTTAAAAAATCCCGGACATCGGCGGCGTGCACGCTCACGGCAAATCGCACCCCGGCGTTAAGGCCCTGGCGGACGGCCCAAAGCTCTCGCACGTCGCCTATCTCGTCGCAGACAATCATTTCAGGCGACATGGCGCGTATCGCCGACAAAATCGCTTCGCCCTTGGGATAGCCCGTAAATACGTCGCAGTAAAACCCCGCGTCATTCATGGGAACGCCGCCCCGCAAAGCCGCCAGCTCTCCGCGCTCATCAATGACCGCCGTTTTGTACACGTGGCCGCAGCTGCCCGAGCCGAGTCTCCGGGCAAGGTCACGCAGCATCGTCGTCTTGCCGGTGGACGGCGCTCCGGCAATGATCACGCCGCAAAGTCTGTCACGGTACAGCCTGCGGCATAGCTCTTCCGCCGCGAAACCGCAGTCCCTCGCGATACGCAGGTTGATCGACGTAACGCTCCGCACGCCTTTGATCTCGCCGTTTTCCGTCACGGCCGTGCCGCAGATACCCGCGCGGTGGCCGCCCGGCGCCGTCAGGAAGCCGCTTCTGATCTCGGCCTCGTGGCTGTGGACCGAGTAGCCGCAAAGCCGCGCGAAGGTGTCCTCTATGTCGCGGGCCGAGGCTGTCAGCAGGCTGTCCTTCGCGAGTCTGCATACGCGTCCGCCGCGGCTTAGGAAATAGCTTCCGCCCGCACCGTAAAGGATCACCGGCCCGCCCGCCCGCAGCCTGATTTCCCATACTCTTTTCTTGATATCCGCGTCAGCCGAAAGGAGGATATCACGTATGGCCGGGGTAATGATCTGCGCGGCCTCGTCGAATTCGCGGCTCATTTACGCTCCCGTTCCTTGCTTTTAAATGCTTGTTCACTAAGATTTTATGGTATCTTGTCCCGGGTTAGAACTTTTGCGGGGTAATTTTTTACGCGGCGCGTTTGACGCGCAAATTCCCTCTTGCAAGAATCCGCAATCTATGTTAAAATGAGATGTTTATTTGTGTCTGAAAGGATGTTTATTTATATGAATATGAACAAAAAAACTTCCGCCCCGACCCTGCGTGACAGCGGCAAAGGCGGCTTCATCGGCAGGCTGATCCGCGGCAACAGCTTTATCATGCTCGCGTTCTTCTGCTCGGCGGTTATCATGCTGCTTGTTTTTTACTGCTTTGATATGCGCCCCTTCGGCGACGTGACCATCCTGCGCATGGATCTCTATCACCAGTACGGCCCGCTGTTCGCCGAGCTGTACGAGCGCGTCAAGGACGGCGGCAGCCTGCTCTACTCCTGGAACACCGGAATGGGTGGAAGCTTCTTAGGCAACTTCTTCAACTACCTTTCCAGTCCGCTTCTGTTCGTCATCTTCTTTTTTAAGCACGCAGATATCCCCGACGCGATCGCGCTGATGATCCTGCTCAAGGCGTCCTTCGCCAGCGCCGCGTTCACTTATTTCCTCAAGCACACGCAAGGCCGCCACGACCATGTGACCGCCGCTTTCGGCGTCCTGTACTCTTTCTGCGGCTTTTTTATCGCGTACTACTGGAACGTCATGTGGATCGACGCAATGGCGATCTTCCCGCTTGTCATCGTCGGGCTGGAGCGGATACTGGAAAAACGCAGGTTTCTGCTGTACACCTTTTCGCTTTTCCTTGTCATGGCCAGCAACTACTATATGGCCACGATGGTTTGCCTCTTTTCGCTGGTCTATTTCTTCATCCGCTACTTTTCAAGCTACGGCATTCGAGACACCTTTTCCGGCGATGTGAAGCCCGGGCTCGTCGCCCGCGTAAAAGATTCGCGCTTTATCGGCGCGCTGTCCGTATTCGGCTTCGCGTCCCTTTTAGCGGCGGCCCTGGCGCTGTTCGCGCTGCTGCCGACCGTGTTTGTCCTCCGCAGCTGCTCCGCCACATCCGGCACGTGGCCGGAGAAATACAGGCTCTACTTCGCCGTGATGGACTTTTTAGCGAACCACCTGGCCGGCATTGAACCGACGATCCGCTCAAGCGGCGAGGACGTTTTGCCCAACGTCTACTGCGGTATCCTGACGCTTGTCTTAATGCCGCTTTACCTGCTGACGAAATCCATCTCCGTCAAGGAAAAAACGCTGTCTGTGCTGCTGCTTGGATTTCTGTTTTTCAGCTTCAACTTAAACTACCTCAACTATATCTGGCACGGCTTCCATTTTCCGAATGACCTGCCCTACCGCTTTTCTTTCATCTATTCTTTCGTCATTCTGACCTTGGGCTTCAGGGCGTTTACGCGCATCAAAGAGTTTTCCGGGCGGGAAGTCTTTTTGGCGGGGCTTGGCGTCGCGCTCTTCATCGTGATCGTGCAAAAAGTGCGCTCCAAAAATGTGGACGACTTTACCGTGCTTGTCAGCCTGGCTTTCACCGTCGTGTACACGCTGATCCTCATCCTGTTCCGCAACGTGAAGCTTCAGGAGACTTCGCTCGCCCTGCTGCTGCTGTGCTGCGTCATATCCGAGGCCGCCATCGCCAATACCGACCATTACTCCATGAATCAGGAAAAAAAGCACTTTTCCGGGGACTATGAGGACTTCGCCGCCATCAAGCAGAAGCTTGACGAATACGACGGCGGCTTCTACCGCATGGAACTGGCGAACTTCCTGCGCACCCGCATGGATCCCGCGTGGTATAACTATAACGGACTGTCAACATTTTCATCCATGGCCTCCGAACGGCTGTCGAACCTGCAAAGCTATCTGGGTATCTACGGCAACTTCATCAACAGCTACACCTATAACGCGCAGACGCCTGTGTATAACGCCATGACGTCGCTGAAATATCTGGTGAAGAAAACAACCGCCGACGGGCTGGAGAACCGCGAAATCTATGACGAAATTTTCATTGAGGAAACCTTTTCCGCCTATGAGAACAACTACTATCTGCCCATCGCGTACTATGTCAATTCATCCGTGACTGACTGGGCGTTCGTAAACCGTGAAAACCCTTTCGAGGTTCAGTCCGACTATTTCCTGCGCGCCACAGGCGTTCAGGACGTCTTTACGAAGATGGAGGTATCCGATGTCTACTACAATAACGTGAAAGATATCTACAACGCGTACGATATGGGCGAGCTTTCGTTTGAAAAGGAAAACGGCTCGTCCCACGGCAGTATCGCGGTCACCATCAATTCTCCCGAAACGAGAAACTGCTATCTGTATGTCAAGTCGAGAAACGTCGATTCCATCAGCGTGTCCTCCGAGCATTTTAACAGGTCGCAGGGCATCGACGAGGCGTATATCCTCGACTTGGGCGTGTGCGAGGCGGGGCAGAACCTCCTTGTCGATATCCCCATCAAGGAGGATTCAACCTACGGCTCGGTCATCTTCTACGCCTACGGCATCGACATGGGCGTGTTTGAACAAGGCTATAACATCTTAAAAGCCGGGCAGCTCAACGTCACCGTTTTTGAGGACACCCATATCGCGGGCACGTTCAAGGCGCGGGGCGGCGGGCTGCTGTATACGTCTATCCCCTACGACGAGGGCTGGAAGATCACGGTTGACGGCCAAAGGGTTCCTTTGAGCGACTATGTGCGCATCGGCGACGCCCTGTTAGGCATCAACGTCACCTCCGGCGACCACGCCATAGAAATGAAATATGAGCCTGTGGGCTTCAGGTTCAGCTGCACGGTCTCCGTGCTGTCTTTCATCGCGCTTGTCGCTTTTATGATCCTTGTTTCGATACTGCGCAAACGCAGGCCCGTCATGT
This sequence comes from Oscillospiraceae bacterium, assembly GCA_009779495.1. GTDB lineage: Bacteria > Bacillota > Clostridia > Oscillospirales > Acutalibacteraceae > UBA1425. Next base: position 16,293 of record WRED01000007.1, read on the forward strand.
CTCCCGCCGCCCAAGGGCCCGTCAATGATTTCTACGGCAATGACTTCTACAAACCCGAGGAAATTGAGATCGCACCCGGAATCCCCGAAAGATTTGGGGACAAGGCCGGGTTGGCGGAAATTCCCGGCGATTCCGGTAAAAAAACGCTTTCGCCTTTCCCAAATGAGCCAAACGATCCGAATTTGCCGGAAAAAGCCGAATAATTGCGCCAAACCGGAAAAAAATTCATCATTATTACCAAAAATAAGCTTTCATTTTTTCACTCAAAATGCAATATATATATGTACAAACCGCTCTGAATGTGGTATGATATATGCGTGTTTCTGTGCGGCTATTATAACATGACGCAATTTTGAGGGAGAGAGTGTTCTTGATTGACAAAGTAAGCGTAATAATTCCGACCCATAAGCGCCCGCATTTTTTGAACAGAGCGGTTGATTCCGTTTTGGCTCAGACGTACAACAACGTCGAAATTGTCGTGGTTGACGATAACGCGCCCGATTCAGACGACCGTAGGCACACCGCCCGGGCCATGCGCCGGTACAAGAGCTCGAAAAAGGTCGTCTATATCCTGAACGACGGACCCCATGGCGGCGGCCCCGCGCGTAACCGGGGGATCGAGGCGGCGACGGGTACTTACGTCACTTTCCTTGACGACGACGATATCTATCTCCCCGAAAAGGTCGAGGTTCAACTGCGCTTTATGGTGGAGAACAGCCTTGAGATGTCGTTTACCGACGTGTTCCTCCACGATAACAACGACAAGCTGTTTGAATACCGCCGCCACACCTATGTCACCGACTGCTCCAACGAAGAGCTTATGCGCCAGCACATCCTGCACTCCCTTGGCCCTACCTCCACTTTCATGGTGAAGCGCGCCTCGCTTTCGGCTGTCGGAGGCTTCGCGGACGTACCGATGGGGCAGGATTTCATGCTGATGTGGCGTATGATCGAATTCGATACGAATATCGGCTATCTGCCCGTCTCCTACATCATCCAGTATCTGCACGACGGCGAGCGCATATCGGTCGGCCCTAACAAGATAAACGGCGAAAAGCGCCTGTACGCGCTGAAAAAAACCCGCCGCCATATGCTTGACTATGACGAGCAAAAATACCTGGACTTCCGGCATTACGCCGTCTTGTCCATCACCTCAAAGCGGAGTAAAAAGCCTTTCGACTACATAAAATACGGCATAAAGGCTATCTGGATCTCGCCGGCGTTCTTCATCAAGGAAGCGAAGATCCTCTTTATAGGCCGTTTCAAGGCGAATCACGGCAAGGTCGCCCAGCCGCTTTTGGAGGAGGGCGTCATGTTCACGGGCCAACCCGCCAATGGGCTGGTAGCCAATACCAGTCTTTCGTTAAGATAGTAAATTTCTTGCGAAATGGAAGAGTGGTATAATTGAAGCAGTGCCTGATCCTTTTGACCATCGGTTATCCTTTCGGTCCCGGCGATATGTATCTTGAAAATGAGCTGCCGTTCCTCGCCGGAAAATTTGATAAAATTCTGATTTTCGCTCAGGACATGGGGCGCGGCGTGGAGGCGGCGTGGCCTGTTCCCGACGGCGCGGACGCGTATAATATCTCAACAAAATCAAAAAAGGCCGGAAGACTGGGCGACATTTCCAGAGGTTTCTTTCGGTCTTTTTTTCGGACTGAGCGGTATACCGAGGATAAAAAATACGTCGGCCGTTCGTCGGCAAAGCGCCTTTTCCTCGAATATTTTGAGGCGCGGTCCACGCGGCATTTCAAAGAGACCGCGCGTCTGCTTGAGCGTTATGACCTGTCGGGCTTCGACCGCGTCGTCATATACAGCTACTGGTTTTTCGCCACGGCGCGAACCGGCGTTTTCCTGAAAGAGCATCTGCGCCATCATAACGTATCGTTTATCTCACGCGGCCACCGATATGATATTTACGACTACGCCAACCGGCTCTCCTATCTGCCCGAGCGCGATTTCCTGTTTGAGCATGTGGACAGGCTGTACGCCTGTTCTATCGACGGGCAGCGCTACCTTTGCGAAAAGTTTCCGCGGTGGCGCGATAAAGTTGATTGCGCCTATTTGGGTACGCGTGACCGGGGCCTGTCCCCCATAAAAAATGACGGCATATTTCGCATCGTTTCCTGCTCAAGGGCGGCTCCCGTCAAACGCGTTGACCGTATCGCCCGCGCTTTGGCACTTCTCAGGGATTCCGGCCTGAAGCTTTCCTGGGTGCATATCGGCGACGGTAAGGAGTTGCCGAAAATCAAAAGGCTTGCGGCGGAACAACTTGGCTTCATGGACGTCGAGTTTAAGGGACGGTTGTCAAACGCGGACGTGTTCGGATATTATCTCAATAACCCCGTCGGCGTTTTCGTGAACGTAAGCAACAGCGAGGGGCTTCCCGTTTCTATCATGGAGGCGTCCTCTTTAGGCATACCCTCCGTGGCAGCGGATGTCGGCGGAACCCGCGAGCTGCTATCGGACGGCGTATCCGGCTTTCTTTTGGGCCGCGATTTCAGCGACAGGGAACTGGCCGACGCCATTGAGCGCATGGCCCGTTTGCCCGCCGATGAATATGAGGTGTTCAGGCGGCAGGCCCGCTTGAACTGGGAACGGAATTTCCGCGCGGAAGTGAATTACGCAAGGTTTGCTGAGGTAATAAGTTAGAAAAATATCCGGCAAGACGGCGGTATCCGATTTAATCAGTGGTTATTTAGGTTTTGCGCTTTTCGGCCATAAGGCAGGCCGAAGTTCTGCTTCGCAGAAAATCCGCGCGGCGGGAACCACATAATTCCCAAAAAAGGTATAATTGTATGATTAACTACGAAAACGGCATTTTAAAAATAAATTCCAAAAGAAGCTTTTTTGACGTCCTGTGGGGAATCAGCTTCTTTCTTTTCATGCTTTCCGTGATCTGCTACAGCGTAGATCAAAGTAAAAACTACTTTTATTTTTTTGTTTTCTTCCTGCTTTTCGGCGTGTGCGCCGCCGATTTTTTAGTGCGCAAGCTGTCTTTCAGGCGGATATGGCTCCCGCTTCATACCATATGGTACGGGCTGTTTCTGCTTCTCTGCGTGATTTCAACGATCTGGGCGCAATCCTTTGACGTAGCTATGCTGCCCATGTCGCGGATGGTGCAGATACTGGTTATCACGATGTTTTTAGTCTACTTCGTCGACAGTGAGGACAGGATGGAGCTTTACCTGAACATCCTTATCGCGGCTACCATGTATATGACGGTCTATATCTTCGTGAAAACGCCGTATGACATGTGGTTTGACGGTTTTTTAGGCCAGGTAACGAACTATAACACCAACGACGTCGGCTTCGCCTTAAGCATCTGCTTCCTGCTCTCTTTTTATAAGGCGTTTGTCAAGAAAAAATTCTATATGTACGCGGTCTGCGCGCTGACTTTCACCGCCGCCGTGCTCACCAGCTCCCGCAAGGCGCTGCTCATGTGCGTGATGGGCATGGGTATGATGGTCGTTTTCAACTATCGCAAAAAGAATTATATGTTGCGCGTTTTTTGCTTTATCGGCGTTTTGATTTTAGCCGTTATCCTCATATACCAGATCCCCGAGCTGTACAACACGGTCGGCAAACGGATGGACCGCATGATCGATTTTTTCATGGTCGATAAAACCGTTGACCAAAGTTTGTACCTTCGCCGGGTGTTCATTGACATGGCGCAGTCTTTTTTCGCTGACAGTCCCATATTCGGCCACGGAATCAACAATTTTCAATATTTGAGCGGCCTTTCCGGCGAAATAGCCACCTACGCCCACAATAATTACTGGGAGCTGGCCGCCGATCTCGGCGTTTTGGGACTCGTCGCGTACTACTGGTTCTACGCCTATATGCTGGTCAAGCTCTTCCTGCAAATGATCGACGGCCACAAGCTATCGCTTCTGTTTCTGCCGGTCATGATCCTGTTTTTAGTGTTTGAGTACGGCATGGTCAATTATTACAAGATGCAGGTTCAGCTTATGATCGCGATGTCGTTCGTGACGATTAACCTGAACGATTCCATCAAGGTCAGAGAGAGACGGAAAGAGGTCGCTGCTTAACCAATAGACCTCCCCGGAAATTAAGCGTGAGCGGATAAACGAGGAGGTCTAATGAAAAACGTACTGCAAATCATGAACTACGGCGCTCAGTACAAGGGCAACTTTATAAGCTCCATGCTCCTGCTTGAGGACGCGCTGCTTGACCGCTGCGGCGAAAACACGGTTTATCTTCTTCCGAGCCGCGCCAAAGCCCGTGACTGGGCAAACGAAATGATCGGCGCGGGAAAAACCGTTTACTTTATGCCCGGAAATCCGCTTAAAGCCGCTTCGCTGATCCGAAAAATCATCGGCGGCCATGACATTGATATCATCCACTCCCACTTTATTACGTTTCGGGATTATATACCCCTGCAGCTTGCGCTATTGTTTAAGCGTATTCCGCATCTGTTCCACGCCCATAGCGTGCCGAAAAAGCGAAGCACCGCGGCCGGTGAGTTCCTCAAGCGCAGGCTGACAAAGCTGTCGATCGTCGTGTGCGTAAGCGACGCCGTCAGTGAACAGTACACGGCGCGCGGCTATAACTGCGTCACCGTCAGGAATGGACTCGATCTCACCCGCCTGGACGCGTTCCAGCCCATTGAACGCGGCGGCCTCACGGCGGCAGGCCCCGGCGTGAAAATCGTTTTCATGATGGGCTATGACCTGCATGTCAAGGGCGTTGACACCGCCGTCCGAGCGCTCAGTGAATTCGATACCTCACGGCAGTTTGCCCTGTGCGTCTGCGTCGCCAACCATATGGACGAGGTTCGCGCGGGGATCATTGAACTGCTGGGTGAGATACCGCCCTGGGTCAGATTGCTTCCGCCCCGCGCCGACGTCGCCTCATACTATCGCGCCGCCGATATTTTCCTGGCGCCCAGCCGCTTCGAAGGGTTTTCCTATTCCGTGTGCGAGGCCGCTTATATGGAGCTTCCGCTGGCGTTAAGCGATATCCCCGCGCACCGCGAACTTTCGATTCCCGGAGCCGCTTTCTTCGCCCCGGAGGACGCGCACGGGCTGTATGACGCCCTTTGTGGTATATCACGCAACTCCCCTCCCCTGTCCGAAGCAAAGAGTTATGCCGCCAATACATTCTCAATTGAAGCTTGGATCAAACAAATTCTTTCAATATACAACGATACTTAAAGGAACGGTTGGTATGAATAATTTTTCCGAAGCAACAAATAACCCTCAGCACGGTTTGGAGGTAAACGTCGCTTTCCTGGCCAAAATGATCCTGTCAAAATGGTGGGTCATCTTTTTGGTCTCTATTTCGTGCGCGAGCCTTGGCTTTACCGCCGCCGAGTTCACCAAAACGCCGACATACACCTCCAGCATCTCTTTCACCGTATTCAACCGTCCCTTGGGCATCAACGAGGACCCTGTAAACAGCAGCGATATGGTTACCGCCGAAAAAATCGCCAATACGTTCAAGGTCATTCTTTCCGGCCGGGGTATGTGCACCAAGATTCTAAAGAACTGCTCGTTCCCCGACCTGACGCTCAAAGATGTACAGAGAGCCATCGTCATGAACAGCATAACCAACACCAATATTATTGTTATGAATATTACCACGTCCAGCCGTGAAATATCCTATGACCTGGCTGTAACAGCCATTAAACATTTCCCGGAAATCGTCAAAACCAGCGGCTTTGGCACTTCCGCGCTTAACGTGTGCGAGCTGCCCGTCCCCGCCGCCGAGCCTGACGTCAACACCTCCGGCATCCGTTACGCCGTCATTGGCGCCTTGGCCGGCGCGGTCATCGCGCTGATCATCATCATGATCCTGCAAATCGCTAAGAACACGATCCGCAGCGTCGAGGAAGTCGAAAGCAAGCTGGACATCGGCATCATCGGCGCCGTTTCCAAAATAAACCCCAAAGGCGGCAAAAACAAAGCCGCTTTAAGGCGTCCGCTAATGGACGACCGCACCATGGGCTTTTCTTTCATCGAAACGTACAAAGCGATACGCACAAAGGTCGAGAACGCCGCCGCGAAAAATGATTATAAGGTCTTTGTCATTTCCAGCACCGGCGCGGGCGAGGGTAAAACCACCGTCGCGACAAATATCGCTATCGCGCTGGCGCAGAACGGCCGTTCCGTTTTGCTGATCGACGCTGACCTGCGCAAGCCCTCCGTGTGCAACCTGCTCTCGCTCACAAACCCGAAAGACAATCGAGGCCACGGCCTGCCCGACGTGATAAGCGACAATACCCCCATTGAAAAAGCGATCCGCTACGTCGAAAAGCACAAGATCTTCCTGCTGGCCGGAACAAGCATCTTCGGCGAACCGACCGAGCTGCTTTCCACCCCCCGCATGGAGCAGATCATAGCGGCCGTAAAGAAAGAATTCGACTTCATCATCATCGACAGCGCGCCCGCCGGAGTCGTTACCGACGCATCGATCATCGCGAACTACGCCGACGCCGTCATATTGGTCGTGCGCGAGGACCAGATACCCGCCAACCACATCAAAAACGCCATGGCCGACCTGTCCAACGGGCAGGCCGAGATGCTTGGCTGCATATACAATAACGCCACTACCGGCTCGGGCGATTCGCTGTACGGAAAGCGGCGCTACGGGTATGGCTACGGCGGCTATGGCTACGGATACGGCTACGGCTATGGGTATAATCCGCCGGATGAAGCAGACAAGTAGTACCATGTAACGGATACGCGCACTTCATCATATTCTATAGTGATGCCGATGTTGTTGGCATTGATACTGTACACCTTAACGACTATAAAATATGATTTTAAGGAGTTAAGGCGTATATCTGTGGAGGTGAAGATGTGAGAAATAATAGATTCAATAATTTTAACGGCGGAAGAGTTCGCTGCTGCCCTGTGCCGAATTTTTTTGATGTCGGAAGAGCGCCTTTCGTGAATGGTAACTGCCGTGAAAAAAGATATCTTGAGCCGATATTGGTCGCCAGAATATATAACCAGCCTATCGTGGAGGAGCTTCCCTGCTACGCCATGTCCATGACTGTTGACAATAACGCGACGATAACAAATGTGTGTTCGAATGTAAGAGCTATACGCGAGAACTGCGAATTTTGCAATGAATGTCCCGACCGTTGCGACTGCGTTTAACTGTGATTTTTTCATGAGATAAGCATATAAATAGCAAAAGCAGCAGGCTCCGCTGAAAGGTGGGGCCTGTTGTTCATTTGGCTTATAGTTAAATCACTGGAAAATTTTATTATTTGCCAAAAATATATTGATAAATCCGCGGCGAAACGTTATAATAATAACTTGACATATGTCTAACTTCAAAAAAGAAAGCGGAAACATAATGGATGGCAAGAAGTCGGAAAGCGTCCATGGGGGACATCGGAAAAGGGTCCGGGATCGCTTCCTGGCAAGCGGGTTCGACGGCGTTCCCGCCCACAACGTGCTTGAGCTGCTGCTGTTTTATGCGATACCCAACGGCGACACGAATGAAACCGCTCACGAGCTGATGCGTGTTTTCGGCTCATTCTCCGCCGTGCTTGATGCCCCATTTGAAGAATTGCTCAAGGTCAAAGGCGTCGGAGAATACACCGCCGCGTTCATCACGTTTTTACCGCGTTTTTTCAAGTTTTACACGTCTGACAAAATCTCCGAAAAAGACGTCACCTATCTTGATACCGAAAAACTGCACGCTTACGTATGCTCCAAGTTCCAAAGTGAACAAAGCGAGCTTATCAAACTGCTCTGCTTCAACAATTCCGGCGAGCTGCTGAGATGCTGCGACATTTCCACCGGCACGAAAAACAGCGCGCATCTTGACCGCCGCACCCTGTTGGAAACAGCTTTCCGCAACAACGCCACCGCCGTCATTCTGGCGCACAACCACCCCAACGGCATCCCCGTCCCCTCCGGCAACGATGTCAAGACCACGAAAGAGGTGTTCGCGATTCTGGCCGGCGTCAGCATACACCTCGTCGACCACATCATCGTCTCGGGCAGCGAGGCCTTTTCCATGGCGTCAAACCCGAAATATCGTATGCTTTTTATATAGGAGAATATATGATGGATGAATTCAAGCTCCACTCGCACTTTTCTCCCACGGGAGACCAGCCCGGGGCCATTGACGCCCTTGTTGACGGACTGAACCGCGGCTTTCGCGAACAGACCCTGCTCGGTGTGACCGGCTCCGGCAAAACCTTCACCATGGCAAATATCATCGCACGCGTGAACCGCCCGACCCTCGTCTTAGCCCACAATAAGACTTTAGCGGCACAGCTTTGCAGTGAATTCCGCGAATTTTTCCCGGAAAATGCCGTGGAGTATTTTGTGTCTTACTACGACTATTACCAGCCGGAGGCCTACATCCCCTCCACCGACACGTACATCGAGAAGGATTCGGAGATCAACGAGGAGATCGACAAGTTGCGCCACTCCGCCACGACGTCTTTGACAAGCCGCCGCGACGTGATCATTGTGGCCAGCGTCTCGTGTATATACAGCCTTGGAAATCCCATTGATTACAAAAGCATGGTCATTTCCCTGCGTCCCGGCATGGTAAAATCCCGCGACGCGCTGATTGAAAAGCTTGTCACGCTCCAGTATGAGCGCAACGACATCAATTTTATCCGCAACAAGTTCCGCGTGCGGGGCGACGTGGTTGAGATCTTCCCGGTGTATTCCAATGAACTGGCGATTCGCGTGGAGTTTTTCGGGGACGAGGTCGAGCGGATCAGCGAGTTCCACGCGCTGACCGGCCGCGTGATCAGTACGCTGTCCCACGTCGCGATCTACCCGGCTTCGCACTACGTTTTCTCGCCCGAAAAGATGGAGGAATCGCTGAGGGAAATTGAGGATGAGATGGAAAAACGCGTAACTCAATTTGAGTCGGAACACAAGCTCCTTGAGGCACAGCGCATCCGTCAGAGGACGGAGTACGATATGGAAATGCTGCGTGAAACAGGTTTCTGCAAGGGCATCGAGAATTATTCCAGGGTCATGTCGAGCCGTGAACCCGGTGCCGCGCCGTTCACCCTGCTCGACTATTTCCCCGACGACTTTCTGTTGTTTGTCGATGAGTCGCACGTGATGCTGCCGCAGGTACACGGCATGTACGGCGGCGACCGCTCACGCAAGGACAGTCTTGTAAATTTTGGCTTCCGCTTGCCATCCGCCTATGATAACCGCCCCCTGACCTTCGACGAATTTTACGTCCGCGCGGGGCAGAAAATTTTCGTCAGCGCCACGCCCGGCACTTTTGAGCGCGAAAAAAGTGCGCAAATCGCGGAGCAGGTCATTCGTCCCACCGGCTTGGTTGACCCGGAGGTGATCGTCAAACCGACCGGGGGTCAGATCGAGGATCTTATTTCTGAGATCAATTTACGTATAGAGAAAAAGGAGCGTATCCTGGTCACTACGCTTACAAAGAAAATGGCCGAGGATTTGACGGGATATCTGGAAAACTACGGTATAAAAGTGCAGTATATGCATCACGACATCGACACGATCGAACGCATGGAGATCATACGCGATCTGCGGCTCGGCGAATATGATGCACTCGTCGGCATCAATTTGCTGCGCGAAGGGCTTGACCTCCCGGAGGTTTCGCTGGTTGCTATTCTCGATGCGGACAAGGAGGGCTTCCTGCGCTCGGAGACGTCGCTGGTTCAAACGATCGGCCGCGCCGCGCGCAACTCCGAGGGGCAGGTCATTATGTACGCCGACCGCGTCACAAATTCCATGGAACGCGCCATCACCGAAACGAACCGCCGCCGCCAAAAGCAGCTCGCCTACAACGAAGCCCACGGCATTGTTCCGAAAACGATTATTAAGGACGTCCGCAGTGTCATCGAAATTTCCAGCAAGGACGAGACGGAGGAAAAATCGTCGAAGCGCATGAGCCGCGCCGAGCGCGAAAGGCTGATCGTCAAACTGACGGCGGAAATGAAGTCGGCCGCGAAAATCCTCGAGTTTGAGCACGCCGCTTATCTGCGTGACAAAATTGAGAAATTACGTAAAGGATAAATTGTAACTATGGCACAAAAAAACCTGATTATCAAGGGCGCGCGCGAACATAACCTGAAAAATATTGATATTGAGATTCCACGGGACAAGCTGGTTGTGCTGACCGGACTTTCTGGTTCCGGTAAAACATCTCTGGCGTTTGACACGATTTACGCCGAGGGTCAGCGCCGATATGTTGAGTCATTGTCGTCTTATGCCCGTCAATTTTTAGGTCAAATGGAAAAGCCGGACGTAGATTCTATTGAGGGCCTGTCGCCCGCAATCTCCATCGACCAGAAAACCACCTCCAAAAATCCGCGCTCCACAGTCGGAACCGTCACCGAAATATACGACTACCTGCGTCTGCTTTACGCCCGTATCGGCATCCCCCACTGCCCTGTCTGCGGCCGCGAAATCAGTATGCAGACCGTGGACGACATCGTGACGAAGATCATGTCACTGACCGAGGGGACCAGAATACAGCTCATGGCACCGATCGTTCGCGGTCGCAAGGGAGAATATGTCAAGGAGCTTGACTCGGCGCGTAAGAGCGGCTTCGTCCGTGCCCGCGCCGACGGGATTGTCTACGACCTGTCGGAAACCATAGTGCTTGATAAGAATAAAAAACACACGATCGAAATCATCGTTGACCGTCTGGTTATCAAAAGCGACCTGCGCAGCCGCCTGGCCGATTCCGTCGAAACGGCGGCGAATCTGTCCGGCGGTCTGCTTACCGTCGACGTGATTGACGGTGAGGAGATGCACTTTTCGCAAAATTATGCTTGCCCGGAGCACGGCATCAGCATCGAGGAACTATCCCCGCGCATGTTTTCTTTCAACAACCCTTTCGGCGCGTGCAAAACCTGCGCCGGACTCAGCGTTTTTATGAAAGTTGACCCTGATTTGGTGATTCCAGACAAGTCGCTCTCCCTCCGCGGCGGCGCCGTCAAGGCCAGCGGTTGGTCAAACGCCGATGGCGGTACTATCGCGCAGATGTACTTCGAGGGTATCGCCGAGTACTGTGGTTTTTCTGTAGATACGCCGATCAGGGACTTGCCGAAAAACGCTGTCGATACAATTTTATACGGCACGAAAGGCAAAAAAATCATGCTCCGCCGACGTAGCGAGTACGGTAGCGGAGTCTACAACGCCGAATTCGAGGGCGTCATCAACAACCTTGAGCGTCGCTACAGGGAAACATCCAGCGACTGGATGCGCGCGGAAATCGAGCAGTATATGACCGCGCAGAAGTGCCACGACTGTGGCGGCGCGAGGCTGAACCGCGAGTCTCTCTCTGTTACAGTCGGCGGAATTAATATCCATAAATTTTCTATTATGCCAATAAATACCGCGCTTGAGTTCCTCAAAACGCTTACCTTGACTGAACGCGAGAAATTGATCGCGCACATGATTCTCAAGGAAATTAAGGAACGCATGTCGTTTCTTGTCAGTGTCGGGCTTGACTACCTGTCACTTTCCCGCTCTTCCGGCACACTTTCCGGCGGCGAAAGCCAGCGTATCCGTTTGGCGACGCAGATCGGTTCTTCGCTGATGGGCGTTTTGTACATCCTGGACGAGCCGAGCATCGGGCTGCATCAAAGCGATAATCTGAAGCTGCTCAACACCCTTCGGCAGCTTCGCGACGCGGGCAACACGCTCATCGTCGTGGAACATGATGCGGAAACGATGTATGCCGCCGACCACATTGTTGACGTTGGGCCGGGCGCGGGCATCCACGGCGGGCATATCGTCTGCGAGGGTACGGTCGAGCAAATCAAAGCTTGCGCGGAGTCCCTGACTGGTCAATATCTGAGCGGAAAGAGAAAAATTCCCGTTCCATCAGTCAGGCACGGCGGCAACGGCTACTTCCTTGAAGTTATCGGTGCACGCGAAAATAACCTTAAGGATATCGACGTCTCCATCCCTCTGGGTACGTTTGTATGTGTTACGGGAGTTTCCGGAAGCGGTAAATCGTCCCTTATCAATGAGATTCTGTACAAGCATCTTGCCGCATCTCTCAACGGCGCGAAAAAAATTCCCGGCGCGCACAGGGAGATTCGCGGAACAGAGTACCTCGACAAGGTCATCGACATCGACCAGTCTCCCATTGGCCGCACGCCGCGTTCCAACCCGGCAACGTACACCGGCGTGTTCACCGATATCCGCGAGCTGTTCGCCTCCACAACCGACGCGAAGAAGCGTGGCTACAAGGCGAACCGCTTCTCTTTCAATGTCAAGGGCGGACGCTGCGAGGCGTGCCAGGGCGACGGCATCGTCAAGATCGAGATGCACTTTCTGCCCGACATCTATGTGCCCTGTGACGTGTGCAAGGGTATGCGCTACAACCGCGAAACGCTGGAGGTCAGGTACAAGGACAAAACGATCTACGATGTGCTTGAAATGACCGTTGAGGAGGGCATCGACTTCTTCGGCGCTGTTCCGAAAATCAGTCGGCGTCTCAAAACGCTGTTCGACGTAGGACTCGGCTATATAAAAATCGGGCAGCCCGCGACGACACTTTCCGGAGGCGAAGCGCAACGTGTCAAGCTTTCGACAGAACTGTCAAAGCGTCCCACGGGCAAAACCGTCTACATCCTTGATGAACCCACGACGGGTCTGCACACCGCCGACGTGCACAAGCTCATTGACGTTTTACAAACCTTTGTCACGTCCGGAAACACCGTCATCGTCATAGAGCACAACCTTGACGTTATCAAGACGGCCGACACGATTATCGACCTCGGTCCCTACGGCGGTGACCGAGGCGGCGAGATCGTTGCCGTCGGGACGCCCGAGGAAATCGCGCGCAACAAGCGTTCCCTGACAGGACGCTACCTCAAAAAAATGCTGTAGTCAACATATAGACAAGCCACGTTCGGGGAAATTCTCCGAGCGTGTTTTTTATAATCAAACCGCCTTTTAAATGGTTTATCTAATATTGAAACAGCAAAGAGCCGCAGGATCTCTCCTGCGGCTCCGCGCACGTCAGCTTCCGCTAACGCAAAGTTTTAAAGTTTTGCTATGCTACTGTAAGCACAAGGTTCGTGTCTGCCCTGACCCAACCGTCATTGGCTGTCACGCCGGCCACTTTCGCTTCTACGTAGAAGTCCCAAGCGCCCTTTGTGAATTTGCGGTTGAGGGTCCATACAAGCGTACCTTCATCTTCGACAACGCTCACAAAAGCAGTCTTTGCGAAAGTCATCGTTCCGCCGTCCACTGTGCTGACAAGGCGAATCTTGTCGACGTTCATGCTCGTCACAAACGTGACAACGGACGTCGTTCCGAATGTGACCGAAGCATTATCGATCTCAAAGCTGATGATGCCGTCTTCCACGCTCGGAGGAGTCACGGTAGGTGCGCTGACCGTGAAAGAAACCGTGTTTCCGGTGAACGTTGTCCACGCGGTGGTGTAAACTTTCAGGGTTACAAGATAGCTGCCAACGCCATGCGGCCTGTTAACCGTCCAGATCAACTTGTTAGCTTGGTTCACGGCTACGTCATCCTTCGTGTAGGTAAGCGTAGAGCCGTCGGCAAATACCAGCTGAATTCTGGCAGCGGTGTTGAGCGTCGTTACGGTGTAGACCGTCGCTTCGCCAAGATCGTAAGCTGACTTCGAAACCGCAAAGTCCTCTACGATCTGATCAGCCGTAACGGTCTGATCAATCTTCGCGACCGCAAACTCAAGGCCAACCTCGGAACCGACTGTGACGAACGACGGGATGTCTTCATCTCTGTACTGAACGAAGATTTCAAACGGATATACGCCAATCGCGAATCTTCTGGAGATAACCCACTCAAGCACATCAACCTCTTCTCCGCCTATGGTGATGGTCTTCGAAGTGACAACCACAGCCGCATTGGTAAGAGCGTAAGTCAGCGTGCCGCTGGTGCTCGTATCAAGAAGCGAAACCTTGAGAACATCAACGCCGGTGACGATCGTGATCGTCTGTCCCGCCGTGCTGTAAGCGCTGGTGTAATCGTCAGCCTCAAGCGGAGCTACCTCTGCCGAGTAAACATTGAAATCATACTTGGCAACATCGGGATCTTCGGTCTCAACGTCAACGATGAAATCGTAGCCAAGCTCATTCGGGATAAGGTCGATCGGATCGCCGAAATCATACTTCGCTATAGCGGTGTACGGGCCGTTCTCCAGTTCCTTCTCGATTACCCACAGCCAGCACTCGTGGCCCATGTACATTACGGCAACCTTGTTGACAACTGAGCCGTGAGCCGCGTCATAGGTGAAGTGGAGCGTCTGGCTGCCTTCCTCGCGGATTTGGATCTTCGACAGCGGATGGCCATCAACGACCGCCTTGGCGATTACATACACAAAGCCGTCTTCCGCAACCAGCTCCGATCCGATCCAGCTTATTTCGTCGTCCGCTTCCAGCGTGTTATAGCCCGCCCAAAGGACGTTGCCGGTAACCATCGGAATAACCCTTTCATACCATGCGCCGCATTCGCAGTCGTACTCAGCGTATCCGTCCTCACTCGTCGTGGGAGCGCGGTATGTCTCGTCGTTCAGAACCCAATCGTGGCTCTCTGTCTGAGTGGCTCCGCAGTCATTCAGGCAAGCCTTGCTGTGCGTGCCAGCGCCGTTGTCGTCGCCGTTTTCGTCATCGACCCAAGCGCCAGTCCAGTCGTGCGGCTTCGCCGCGGGATCCAATGCTTTGAAAGTCCAGTCGCAGTCCTCGCACGTCCACTCCGTATAACCCTTTTCGCCGCAGGTCGTAGCCGGGACATAATCGCCCGCTACCTTAGTGTGGGCCTGACTGCCAAACAACGTTTCGCAGCCATTCTTACAGAGCTTGTTGTGCGTGTCGTCATCCTCGGATACCCACGGGCCGGTCCAGTCATGCGCCTTCGCGGTCGTGTCTACGAGGCTGCCGGTCCAGTCACAATCCTCGCACTTCAGAGGCTGATATCCAAAGTCTCCGCAGTTCACGGGCGGGACATACGAGCCGTCATTGACCTTGCTGTGGCTCTCCGTATCAAAGTAGTCGCAGTTGCTGTACTTACAGCTTACGGTATGGGTGTCGTCATCGTCAGATATCCAGCCGTCACTAAGGTCGTGCTCCCTGGGCAGACCGTCATCCTCGGTGTAGTAGAATGCACAAACTGAGCAGGTGTATGTGTCTATGCCATCCACTCCACATGCCGTGGACGGGGCATTTACTTTGTTGAAGCTGCATGCAACAGGTCCTTCAACCTCATTGCAAATTGAACATTCTCTGCTGTGCGTATGGGTGCTGCCGCTGCCGTTGTAGGTCCAATCGCCCCATTCATGGTCGCAGACGTCGTCCTCTACCCACTTTTCTTCATAGCAAACGCTGCATTCATACCATTTGCCATCTTTGCCGCCCTGTTGGCCAGCATAAGCGAATACCCAGACATGCGCTCCTGTCTCAACATAACCACAGAAGAAGCAATCACGCCAATGATACGAATTTGGACCATTCGACCACCAAGAGTCGTCAAGATCGCAATCTTCGTCTTCCTCTATCAGGTAGCCGCACTCTGTACAGTAGACATTATGCGTGCCGTCATCGTTGCTTACATAATCCCCGAAGCCGTCGCAATCATCAAGTGTGGCGGAATCCCAAGCGTCGCACAGGGTGCACTGCTTGGCATGCGTTCCGTCGCCCTTGGATACAACGCCCGGACTCCACACGTGCTGCTTCGAGGTTCCGTCAGTCACTACTTTTGAATAGTTACAGCCCGAGCAGGTAGTGGTCGTGAACCCAAAGTCTCCGCAGTTCACGGGAGCGGTGTACGCGCTGCTAAGGTCGTGCGCTACAGTCTCTTTCGTGCCGCAGCCGTTCGTGCAGAGTCTGGAGTGCGTCTCGTCGCCGTCGCTTGTGAAAGCGCCGCTATAGGCGTGCTGCTTGGTAACGCCGTCATCCTCAGTGTAGAAGTAACCGCATTCCGTACAGGTGTACTTGTTTGTGCCCGGCTCTCCACAGGTCGTGGACGGGGTGTTCTGGACAGGGCCAAAGGTGCAGTCCTCGGACTCCGTCTTGTTGTCAACAAGATTACAGTCGTCATTTGCGCAGACCTTGAAGTGCTTGCCGTCGCCGTCGGAAATCCAACCGCCGAAGTCATGCTCGTGCTGTGTAGCTTCGCCGAACTGAACGGGCGTGTTGACAACAGTCCTGGTATGCTCAAACGGGGACAGTGGGTTAAAGATCGTAATGAGAGATTGGCCGTATTCGGGCAGCCCCCAATTGTAAACGCCTGGGGCGGCGGAGTAAATCGTTCCGGGCACCGCATTTCTCATTTCATAGAAGCCATAGAAAGCATCGGAACTAAAAACGCTTGCGACAGTGTATTCTTCATAATTCCGCGGTCCCCAGCTTTCCTCCGGTCCCACAAGGGTGGTGCTTCCGTCATAAGCCGCGCCGGACTTCGCCCTGAGCTTGAATTGCAGGAAGACCTGATTACTCGTATACCTTTGCGGCGTCGAGCCAGCTCTTACTCTATCCATAACCATGACCCAGATAAACTTATGCGTATTCCTGTACGCTATTGACCCAGGATCGTTTCCCTGATACTCACGCGGGTATCTGACAAGATCGTTGCCCGCAGTTTTCTTATAATTGCCATGCAGGATTGCCGATATACTAGGATCGTAGTTGTTGGTGACAGCCGTTCCGCCCACCAATTTGATGAACTCTTCTATAAAGAAAGGATCGCCGTCGCTGTTTTCATCAGCCAGCGCTTCTTCGTATGTGAAGAAATAATCATCATATCCGTCATTGGTGACAAGGTCCCAACGGTTCGGGTCAAAGAGAATCGGGCACGCAATACCATTCAAATAGAAGTTCAGGTTGCCGAGGAACAGCTGGAACATAACAACATCGCCGGGATCCACTTTTGCCTTGTTGGGCGTTATTGTATACGTAATGGTACCTTTCGTCTCCGCCAGGTAATCGCTGTTGGCGCTATTGACAAGCGCAGTACCATCCTTGCGGCTGTACTCGCGAAGCTCTGTCGTCAGGTTGGTGATCGCAAGGGTTTTCGCGTTGATCTTGCTCTGCGTATTCAATTCTCCAAGGTCAGCATAAGCCCACGGAATCGGAGGCATAGAAAGATAGTTGCCAAGGAATGCCTCCACGTCATCTGTTTCGTAGCCCAACACAGCCGCTACCTGGAGGATCGCCTCATCCTTGAAGAAGAAGAGGTTATAGCGGTTGATCATATTGGCTATAGCTGCGTCGAACGCGGTAAAGTCCAACTCACCTTCAGGCTCCTCAACGAACTTGGCGTAGATGTTAACGGGGCCGATAGCCGCGGCAGTGCCCGGTACAAACTCGGTGCTGCCGCCCGGCGCGGTAACCCATTTGTCAAATTCGAAGCCTTCGGGCGCAGCGGGAGTACCGACCGGATTCGTAACATTAGCTTCAAAACGGTATGTGACCGTAGCGAACAGATCTTGATCGTCTTCATCTGCCCACCAATTGTACGTAACCTGCGCACGGGCAACATAAATTTTGAACACTTCACCGCTGACAAGGCTCGAAGTGGAAACCTTGTAGCCACCGTATGTTTTGTCAAGGAAGTATCCGGGATCCTCTCCGTAAATTACCTCCGCAAGCTCATTAATCGTAAGCGGCTTGCCGATCTCCGCGCTGCCATTATTTATGGTGGGAGTCGCCGGGTATAAGCCGTTCGTTCCCATTACGTAGACCTCTACGCTGTAGGGCACCTGATTCGTGAAGTTCGCGGTGTAAGTCCCACCGGCGCCAATCGTGCCCGACGGAATTGCCGGAGTCCAATTGACAAAGAAGTAGTTGCCTGTGCCGACGGGAGTCGGAACCGTGACCGTGCTCCAATCCGCAGTCTTCAGCACCTCAACCACGACATCCGCGCTGCCGCCGTTGATCGTGCCGTTGCCGCCAGTCTCGAAAGTAAGGGTCGCCCACTGGCCGGCATCCTTCGCGAAAGTGTAGGTGATGGTCGTGTTTTCTGTGACCGTCTCGGGAGTCGCGGACCATGAGCCTCCCACTTCTGTGTAGCCGTTGCTCGGCGTAAAGTCGGTCGGCAGCCAGTCTTCATTCCACACGTCGCCGTATCTCTTCTGGACGCTTGTCGGTGAAACTGTACCGTTCGTGCCCGCGAAAGAGATGGTGAACAACTGGGTGAAAATAGGTGTGAATACTGTGTTCTGAGTGATCGTAGCTGTCGCGCCGGGAGCGTAAGTGCTGCCATCGTCGCCGGACCAGCCGTCGAAGTCATAATCCTTGCCGTCGTTGGGAAGAGCGGTTGTCGACGGAAGATCAAAGGTGGTAACGCCTGTATCGCTGTCGATTATGTTGCCGCCAGCGTCCTTGACTACTACGTCAAAGACGTTGCCCTGCACTTCGCCGTTGATGTCGAAAGCGAGCTGTGCGGCTCTCAGGTCGTACGTATGGCCAAGCGTAGTAGCGCCAGTAAGATCTGCCATAGTACCGGAGGGTACACAAGTAACAAACGTCTTGTGGTTGGTTTCAACAGGAAGACTACTAGCTCTGACAGAGGCATTCGATATAAAAATAGGGGAAAGTCCCGTGTCAGTTGCAGGAGCCACTACTTTCAGTTTGAATTTGAAATACTCATAGTCCGGAATCTTAATTAAGGCTCCCGCTGAAGCACCATCCACAGCAGCTGCAGCTGTAAAAAGAAAAAATCTTAAGTCTGCAAGTGCTGTTGAAAGTACATTTACGGTTCTGTATGCTGCAGGTATATCCGCTGGATGTTTTACTGCATCAGGCTGGGAACCTGTGTTCACCCAATATCTGGCTGTTTTTCTAAGGGATGGAGTGCCCGTACGCGTCTCCCAAAATGTCCAAGAACCGCCAAAAGCATCCGATGCTTTCGGTACGCTCGCGTCACCATCTGTTGTCACTACACAAGGATTTGCTCCCGCAAACAAATCAGTTCCCATGTCGTTTTTGGACAACGTTGATCCGTTGTGATAAGGCAAAAACGCCCCGCTGTCAAAAAAGACTTGAAGAGATACCGTAGACGCATAATAAGTCGTTTTAAAAGAAACGCCGACTTCAACAATATCCCCTTCCTCTAAGACATCTCCGTTTTCAACCTTCGCGCCTCTTACGTTTTCAACAGCATCCCACTTATAGACATCCAGTTTAGCCGTTGCTGTTCCGTCTCCGGCATTAAGTCCGTAGTATATCCCGTCAGTGAATGCCGTGCCAGTCTGGGTAATGGGATCAGGAATTGACGAAATCAATGCCGCGGAAACAGCAATCGAAAACACGCTGAATGCCATGATAAGAGAAAGTGTTACCGCAAGGGTTTTCTTTACCAGTTTCATCTGCTAATTTTCCTCCTTAAAAATATTATATGCTTTTCGCAAAAGCGAATAAGACCTTAATTAAGACCATGGAATAACCGGCGAGTTGTTAACCAACGTCCGCGTCTGACTCAGGTAGCCTTTGTATAAAACTCCGCAATCAATCAGGTAACTGAAATCCGCTCCATTATCATAGATACCGTCAAAATTGACGTCAGCCGCGAACAAAACCGGATGATCCTTGGCATCATACGAATCCATATTCTGCATCCAATTGAGGGCATACATTTGTATACTCATGGACATGGCTGCATCGTCCGAGTTAACCACGCGGTCACCGTTGAGATCACCGAAGACAATAAACGTATAATCCCTGATCGGCACATCATCGGCGGTGGTCAGGTGAAGTACGGCGCCTGTACTGATACATCCCATCTCGTTCGGCGTTATGGTATACTTCGCGCCGCCAGTCGTCCTGAGATAAGTATTATGGTAATCTTCAATATACCAATAATCGGTAAACATCTCAGTAAACCCGTACAGATATCCCAACTCATTGTCAACCACCACATCAAGCTGTTCAGATCTCTTAAGCAGCGCAGGAGCCTCATTGAACGCCGTAACGGTCTCGTATCCCGGACTTTGCGTAACCGTCAGCGTTTGGAGCGTATAGTTGGAGGTAGAGTCTGACGTGTCCTCAAGCGCCTGGTGATAGAACACATTATCCCTGTAATAATCAAGCGTGGGGATTATGATTCTGGATGAAGCGCCGTTTGTAAACGTACCTGCCGGTTTCACCCGGAGCTGGAACGTAAAGCAATCTTCACCTTGTGGTTTGTTGTAATAATTCGGGTTGCCCGCAAACGTGTTCGCGGTCCACTGCACCAAAAGGCATCCATAATTCGAGGTTGTATACGGAGAAATAAACATGGATGAATCGCCCAAACTGGATGTAAGCGACGCGCCTTGCATACCCAATGCCAAAGGCTGAACATTGCCTATATTGCCGCTTTCCGTCACCATTTCCAAAACGTTGGTCTGGAACATGATCGGCCAACGCATCCCGATACAATTGTAGTCACTCTTTACAAAAACAGTAAACGTGACAATGTCACCGGGCTGGAGGTTAGCGTTCTTGTCCGCCGTAATTGTGAGCGTTATCGTGCCCGAATCCTGACGCGCGCTCGCGCCGATCGCCAAAGAGGCGAATACAAGGAGGATCGCAACTATAATCATAGTTATTTTTCTAACTTTTTTCATTTCCTTCCTCCCCTTGAAGAAATTTTCTTCTGCCGCAAGCCAACTTGCTTTGCCGACCTGCGGCAGAAGCTGTTTTAATCAGTGATGTTTAGCTGAAAACAAATGTGCCATTACCATTGTTGCATATAATTATTCGGATCTAATGAGTTTTGTTTTATTGTTCCATACCAAAAAACATGGCTTATTAAAATTGCGGCATCGTCTGGAGTCAGTGCTCCGTCGCGGTTTAAATCGGCCGCCAGAGCAAATGGGTTAGCGTAAACATCCATATCCCAAGTCCAAGTATATGCATATTCCATCGCATTGACAAAAGCCGCCACATCGTCTTGACCTGCAAGGCCGTCACCGTCCAAATCTCCAAAATAGGATATCCAATACCGCTCCACGACATTGCCCTCAAGATCCTTAAGCAAAACGCTCGTACCATTGGATTGAGCACCCACATCGTTGTACTGATAATCAAGCTCATATGTTCCATCAATCGCCTCAATCAAACCATCTACGTACGCACCGTTAAAGTCATCAAGGCCGTAAATGAAGTTGTTCGGCATCATGTCGCCCCACCATTCGCTACAATCCTTGTTACCAAACGGAATCTCGTTGGCATACATGATCTCGACAGAACGATTTGACATAAAACCATCTTCCATGTTCGCAATCATATCTTCAACCGCCACAAGCCTCGGATTAAGCGTTTCGCCTGTGTCATACTTCAACTGCTTGCGCGCGTTAATCAACACCGAACGAGCCGTATTGACCTTAGACTGGCGCAAGCCGCCGTCGGTAAGGTACCAAACATCCTTGTAGGGATCCTGCACAGCGCTGCCGATCGACTCGCCGTTAACCTGACTCGCAAAAGTACGCGCCTCAACGAAGTTGCTCCAGGATGTCGCCGTGTAGTTGTCGTTATTGATCTGGTTGGAGATATCCAACTCTTCCGCGAGGTGCTCCGTATAAGCCCTCAGGCGTTTCAGCCTGCCGCCGTAAAGATCCACTCTGTGCTTCATGTAAGCGGCTTCGATCGCACCGACAATTGTACCCTCCGCGTCTTTCTTGATCATACTTTCAGCGGCCGACCTCTCGGGTGAGAAGTTGTTATAGGTATAGGTCACATAGTCCTCGTCGGTGAAATAGAACTTGTTGGGATCGTTGTAGGGAAGATCGCCGTTACCAACAGGGGGATTGTAGTACACGGCCAAAGCGTTCGCAACGGCTGTAACGCCGCCGGCGTCTTCCTTGATACCCTGTTTGAGCTGATCAACATACTTCGCAAGCGCTTCGGCAGCTGCCTTGTACTTGCTGCCATGCGTTGTGTTGAAAGCTTGATCCGGCTTCGGACGGTATACGATAGCTACCGCATCCTCAATCGCTTTGATATAGTTTGCCCATACCGTATCACCGTTCACGGTCTCGGACTCAGGCTCAGGACCAAAGCCATAATCAACTTCGTACTCCCAAGTATAATCGCCCGACTCATAGGCACTCTTCTGACGGTTAGAATTCAGCGCGTCATTAAGCAGCTTGGGCAGTCCGTAATCGTTGTACACCCATATATAATATGTGTAGTAGAGATTTTCCGAAGGACCTCCGGCTCTCGTCGAGCTGGCCTGAAGCTGAATGGTGCTGGTAAACGGTTGTGTGTTTGCGGCCGGAAGCAAAGCGCCCTCGGCCACCTTGTACGGATTGTAAGTCCATGTGCCGCCCTTACCCTCTGTCTGGATAGGATCAAGCGGATTAATGGACACTCCTGGAATGCCTGGCGCTGTGGATGCCGTCAAAGAAACTGTGGCGTTTATTGTATGGCTTGACAAGGAACCTTGACCCGTTCTCCTCCAAACCTCAATCTTAAAGTTTTCAAGGGATGACAGCCTTGCGTCTTGATTCAGGAAGATACCCTGAGCCCTCATGAGGTAATGGGTGTTGTCGTCAGTAATATTAGCCATCACAGACACATCGGAACCCCTGTCGGAGCCGATTCCGCTGGTGAGGAAAGCAAAGCAATTCTGGACAAGCGACTGGCTCGTTATGGCCGTTCCGTCCTGTCCCAAAAGGTTGTAGGTTATCGTAACCCTAAGCGTTTTGTTTGCCGCGTTGCCAGCGGTAAGTCCCTTAATGGTGAATGTTGAGGACGCGCCGCCCGGGATATTATTAGTGCTGGGTGTAACCGAAACTCCGGACACCGTAGCCCCGTCCAAATACGCGTCAGCGCTTATGATCTGATACGTATACAGCTTGTCAGCCGTCTGGTTGCCGTATATATCCGTATGTGCCGTATTGACGCCGCCCGAACCGTTAAACATATAAAATGTATTCAGGTTATCCGAGCCGGACGTGAAAGCAAACGTGTCAGGCAAGCTTATGAACGGATAGCCGAAATACTGGCCGTCAGTAAGCCCGAGGATCATGCAGAGTATCGGCAGCAGGGCGTCAAGCAAATTATCAGAGGCCCTGTCGTACAGACTCACCAGCAGATTAGTTATAAGCTCGCCCAGGAACGCGGGATTAATTATCATTTCAAGGTTATCATAGGGGTAACCTGTGGGGAAAGTTTGGCCGAACACAAAATCAATAATAGACTTGATTCTGGCAAGGAGGATCGTAATGAGATTCCCGTTCAACTCTCCGCTGTCGTTCCTCTGCAGGAGAGCCAGGATGCCGCTGAGATCAAGATCAAACAGCTTGACCATTACCTCATCCCTGATGATATCGAAAAGGTTCGTCCATTCCGAGGCGGTCTCGGGGTTGACAGGAAGCCAGTTTGCCGGAATAAAGTTGAATAAAATTCCGCTGAGCACTTCAAACGCGTCGCCGCCGGGGAAGTAAGATATGATTCCGCCGTAGTTTTCCTGTACCCAGGTCATAAACTTATCCAGGAAGTCATGCAGACCCATGCCGAAGTAGAATACTTCGTCGTCAACGGGGTTGAGGGGAATAACCTGCGTCAGCACGGTGAGGAGCATATCGACGAGGATGCTGAGTATTTCGTCAACAGCCTCGGCCGTATCGGTGGACGGGAAGTCATTGTATTGCATAGAGGGCACGATCTTCGCCGCGACGGATCTGATGATGAAATAAACCGCGTCGGCTATCGACTCTCTGTCATTGGGAACGAAAACGTCGTAGACAAGGCTGTTGATGATCGTACGCAGGAGATATGCCATGAATTCTTCATCGGTCATCTCGTCGAGCTGGCCGGGCGTTACGATTTCGACAAAGTCCGCGAAGAACTGTCCGCCTGTCTTGCCCAGAAGCTTCTTGGCCACGTCGATGATGTTGCCGATAAGCTCATCGTTTGTGCCGAAGACCCAATTGACGTCAAGCTCTGCCGTAGCGATCTCTTCCATGATCAAGCCGAGAATGTCATTGAAGTGATTTACGAAAGAATCCGTCTTAATGTCGCCCCAAGTGGAGATTTCGTCCGCAAACATCTGCACCGTGAATTCGTAGTCAACATTAACGAAGTCAGCGTTGCTGTTTTTCCCGCTGTCGTCAACAATGTATTCGCCGGTATTTTCGTCCTTGGTGTACTTCAGGCCGCAAAGCTCGCCGACCCATCTCTTCAGCTGGCCGTTTACCAGATCAATCAGGACAGGAGCCTGAAGCG
Organism: Oscillospiraceae bacterium; assembly: GCA_009779495.1. Classification (GTDB taxonomy): domain Bacteria; phylum Bacillota; class Clostridia; order Oscillospirales; family Acutalibacteraceae; genus UBA1425. Next base: position 40,435 of record WRED01000007.1, read on the forward strand.
CGTAGCGGAGCGCCTTTTCAAGGAGATCGTAAATCGAATCGTTCAAAAGGTCGATTTCGTTTGCGATGCCGGGCAGGTTTTCCGCGATGAAATCCTTGATGGTCTCAAAGGTGCTGCCCTCGTCCGCGTCATATGTACCGTCAAGCAGCGAGTTGATGAAATTCGCAAGATACTGGTCAAGCGTCAGTGACTTCACGTCAAAATTCTCGTCACGATTCGGGAAGAGAAGATCCGCGACCAGCCCTTTCAGCATACCAGGAAGATCCAACAGATCGGAAATGTCAAAGAAGTTGCCGATCATACCAAGATTAAGAGTACCCGCCAATAGATCTCCGACGACCCACGAGATGTCTCCCAGAAGTTCGAGCAGTGACATAACGATGTAGATATCCGCGCTGTCACCGCTTGTTCTTAACGGGATGTTTTGTCTCAAGTTTTCTAAAGCACCTCCAAGAGAGGACAAATCGCCGAGCAGTGCGTATCCCATTGAGCCTCCCGCAATTCCCGTAATCACAGGAATTAAAACCTTAAGCGATGTCACTAACCTATCTATGGAGCGCAGGTCAAGGTCGATCACCAAGATACCGCCCAAGTCAAGGTTGAGCTGCTGGTTCATGTCGATGAGCATAAGGTCAACCATGTCAAGAGCCATCGTCGCGTACTGTTCTTTCGTGAAAATGGGCTTGTCGAGAGAGTCAAACTCCTGACCCACAACGTCCTTGTAGGGCGCGGCGTATGCCGCTATGGAAAGCGACGAAACCACAAGAACGATTGCCAGGAGCGCGCTAAGAACTTTTTTCATGTTTCTCACAAAATACACCTCCGTAAAATACTAACATACTTATTTTTTGGTATCCAAGACTGACCTGCGTGTTGTTCTTTTTCATCCCCGCAAAACGCACACAGACTCATTTTGCGGTTTTCGCGGTGCGCAATCACTCCTTTTTCCGCGGCTTCAGCCAAGTCTTTTGCCAGACGGTCATTTCATTCGCATGTAGTCGTACCCTAAGTTACAAGATGACCGCGTTTGATTCCGCTGTCCCCCAAAAAAACGATACATGAATCGGACATAACGGGACAAAACGCCACTCTTAATGGATAATATAAATATAATCCAATTGCGCAGATTTGTCAATGAATTTCGTATCTAAAAATTCAAATTATACTTTTTGTACAAAGTAAAGCCTGTTTTTTAGGTTATGATGAATAGAGAAATTCGTCTTTTGTTCTATTTCAGCAAATATTTGCGTGTTAATTACGTGTTCATGATGGAATATTTTCGTGTCCGGCGGCTTTTTCCGAGGATATTTTACGTGCGGGCACACGCGTGAATCAGCCTACCGGCCCGGTGCACAAATCAATTGTATCACAAACATATATAATGTATACGGCTTTCAGGAATAAATGATTCATATTTTTTTATAATATAGGGATTGTGCACCGGGCGGCCCCCTCATAGAACAATTTCGCAAGAAATATAATGTGTAAAGGGATCAGCTTTACGTGCTTTCCGCATGTAAAGCTGATCCCTTTACCGCCTTTTATTTTCTTTATTCCACTTTTACTTCGTGACTTTTTCCGTCCAGCGGCACATACTCCGCCGCCTGGCCGTCAACCGTTATTTTTGATGCTTTCGCCGAGGTCAGTTCAATCCTGACCGCCGCGCCGCCGTACCCTATTTCAATCGCAAGCGGCGTTAGCTGCTCTGTTATTTTCGGTCTGAGAAATAATTTATCTTTTTCAAAGCGCAGTCCGAGCAATTCCTCGCAAACCGCGCGGTAATACCAGGCCGCCGCGCCGGTATAAAGGCTCCAGCCCGTGTGTCCGTATCTTTTCCGATTCGCGGAAACATCGCCCGCTATCGCGTACGGCTCCGCGCGGTACCGCTTCATCCTTTCCGCGTCCTCGCAGATTCTCGCGGGGTTGAGCATGGACAGCAGCCGCGCGCCGTCGTCAACGCGTCCTATACGCAGCAGCGCCATGCAAAACCATATCGCCGCGTGGGTGTACTGCCCGCCGTTTTCACGCACGCCCGGCGGGTAGGCCGTGATATACCCCGCGTCCGCGCCCCTGCCTGAAAACGGCAGCGACAGCAGCTTGATGATCCCGGCCTCCTCGTCCACAAGCTCCCTGAAAGCGGTATCCATGCCAGCGTCTATCCGGGACTTGTCGGGCATTTCCGCCAGCGCCGCGAAAGACTGCGGCAGGCTGTCGATCTCACATTCGCCGCCGTATTTGTCGCCCGGCCGCCTGACGCCCAAAGGCGTCCCGTCGTCGAAAAACGCGCGCGCATAGCGGTCGCCCGCCCAGGCGTTTTCGTCCACGGCGCGGAGGAGTCCGGCGGACCTTTCGCGGTAATCCGCCGCGCGCTCCGCGTCCCCCTGTATCACGCAAAGCGCCGCGGTTTTCCTCAAAACGATCGACAAAAACTGCGTCAGCCAGACGCTTTCGCCCCTGCCCTTTATGCCGATTTTGTTGAAGCCGTCGTTCCAGTCGCCGCCCCCGATGAGGGCAAGCCCCCGCTCACCGAAGCGCATGGCACGCTCGGCCGCGCGTATGCAATGCTCATAAACCGTACCCTTTTCCGCGGCAAAAAAGGGACTGAAATAGCGTTCATGCTCCTCCTCTGAGAGCTCGTCGCCCTGCAAAAACGGCGCGGTGACATTCAGGAAATCCGCGTCCCCGGTCTTTTCAACATACTCCGCCGTCACGTAGGGCAGCCACAGAAAATCGTCGCTGTATCTTGTTCGCACGCCCTTGATCCCGTCGCTTTTCCCGGGCATGCGGTGCCACCAGTGGAGCGCGTCGCCCTCCAAAAACTGCGCGGCGCAGCACCTTAAAATGTGCCTTCTGACGAGCGCGGGATCAAGAAAGATCATGGCCGAAACGTCCTGAAGCTGATCCCGGAATCCCCACGCGCCGCCGCATTGGTAGAAGCCCGTCCGCCCGTTCACGCGGCAGCTGACGATCTGCCACGGAAGCCACGAATTCACCATCCTGTCAAGCGCCTTGTCGGGCGACGATATCCTGATATAACGACCGCTTTGCTCCGCCGTTTTCTGCACGGTTTTCATGAGCAAAGCCGCCTCTTTTTTGGCCGCCCACGACAAATAGAAGCGCGCCGTTTTCTCCTCCCCCTGCAAAAGGGAAACACGCTTTTCAACTGCCGCGCAGACGTCCCAGGGCCGTTCCTTTTCGGCATATCCAGCCTCCCCGCTGAGGAACGCGGCGCGGTCGGTATGCGTATGATCGGCCCCCCCTTCCGCCGACAAAAAGGCGTATCCCCGAACCTCGCTGTAGGGCGAATGCATGAGTATGCCGCCGTCTCTTTTTTCCGTTTGAATGAACCTCTGACACTCGCGGCTGACCCCTAAAACCGGCTCCGTGTAGTATATCACGTCTGCCGAGACAGGCTCGCTGCTCCTGTTTTTCAGCCTCAGCTCGCAGTTTTTGACCATGCCCTTTTCAGGCACGGTCACACTGATCTCATACTCTATCTCGCCCGCCTTGCCGTACCATGTCGCCTTTTCCGGCGTGAATTCGGCCGCCGCGCCAAGCAAAAGGTCATAGCTTTTGTCGCGCAGCTTCAGGATCAGCATTTCACCGCGATTGTCCCGCCGCGCGTCGTTGTACCAGGGCGTCAGCTTGTTCTCTCTCGCATTGACCGCCCATGTAAAGCCCAAAGCCTTGTCACTCACCATCGTACCGAACGCGCTGTTGGAAAGCACCAGGCACCATGGTACGCAAGGCTTTTCGCCCTCGTGCCCGACAATGATCGCGTCGTCTTTTTCGTCTGTAAAGTTAAATAGCTTTACAGGCTCTCCGCCGATTCCCCTGTGTGTAAAGGGATTTGCTTGCGTCAGTCTCAACGGCGAAAAAGCCCGCTCGGGACGCTCCTCCCGTCCCTGTGAATCCGACGCAATATACGAAGCGGCGGCTTTCAGGGCATTAACCTCCGCCTCGCCGTACTGCTGTAAATTTACTACATATAACCCGTCCGCCGCCGCGCCCTCCGGCCTGGAGCTTTTAATCACGCCGCTGATCGCCGCGAAAACAGGTGTGCCGTACTCGCCGCCCTCCCTGTATCCGATGACAAGATCCGTCATGATCCCGGCGCATCTCAGCCGGTCATTCATGCAGATGTAAGGCGCGGCGCGGGCGGCGTCCGACGGGTCGCGCACCTCGATCAATATGATCGGAAAGTCCCCCGAAACGCCGAAGGCCCATACCGCGTTTTTGGGCAGGCAGTTCTTCCCGACGGCCTCGGAAAGCTCCCGCGGCATCTCCGTATCAAACAGCAGACGCGGCGCCGCCTTGTCCGCTATGACCGCCTCAAGCCCGCCCTCCCGAAACAACTCATACGCGCCTTTCCCGTCCTTGATCCCGCCTGACTCGCGCATCTTCAGCACCTTGTTCACCGCCTCGTTTTTTGACGACGCGGCGGCCAGAATCAGGCTCACCTCAGCGGTTCCTTTCGGCGGCAGCTTCACCTTTATTTTGAACGCCGCGCACGCGTCAGGCATACCCCCGCAGCCCTGAAGCTCGGGAATTTCCGTCAAAAGCGACTCGACCCCGTACCCGCATTTCAGCAGCTTTTCCCGGGAAGTCTCGTGCTCAAAAATGATGTTTTCAAGAAATCCCGCCGCCAAGCTCAGGGTATGATCCTCGTTGCGCGGCTTTCTTGTGAATGTCAAAATTTTGTTCGCGGCATCGAAGCTGTCCTCTAAAAACAGCTTTGAGAACATCGGGTGCGCCTCGGCGTCCCTGTGCGGCGCGAGGCTCGGCTCGAAGTAGATGACAAGGTCGCAGTTGAGCATCCCCGTCGTGTTGCGGTTTCGGATGGTGAACGTCCGCTGCTCGCCCGAGAGACGCGGATGGACCGCCGTCCTCATTTTGATCTGGATGTTGTCCTTCGTAGCGCGGTGCGTAACGGAAGCGCTCGCAAACGCGCAGCCGTATCTGACGTCCGGTGGATAGCCCAACGCCGCCGTCACAGGCAGCGTGAGCGAGTCGCTTTTCAGCAACGCGAACACCCCCTGCGGATTCCGCAGCAGGTCGGCGCTGTGCCGCAGCACGCTCACGCCCCGGTAGGCCGACATGGACGCGCCGACGTCCGTCACGGCGGCCGTCCACTCCCCGTTCGTCAGCAGCTTCACATGGGGAGCGAGGGGCGTAATCGTCTCAAACTCCCGTATCTGCGGATCGGTGCGCTCTCGTATTTTCGGGACGCTTCTGGTTTCGACGTCCTTGAAAACCGCCGCGCCCAGCGGTATTTTTTCATGCAGCAGGCTCGCGCCCGACGCCATTTTGTCGTCTGACATAAACCGCTTCTGTATAATATTCCCCTTGAGCGCGTTCAGCACGCAGAGCATACTCATGCCCACGTGGTGCGCCATGTAGCTGCGAACCACGGCATAATCCTGGCCGTTCGTGCGTGTGCGGGTGAAGTCGGCAGCTTCGTAAAATCCGCAGCGTCCGGCCATTTCCATCTCTTCAAACAATTTCAGGTTTTTCAGCGCGGAACGCGGGACCAAGGACAGCGCCAGAAACGTCGAATACGGCGATATGACCAGCTCGGCGTTCATCCCGCGTTTCAGGCCGAGCTTCTGCACGCCGTGGGCCTTGTACTGGTAGTTAAGCTGGCGGTCAAAGGCGTAAAACCCGCTCTCCGAAATTCCCCACGGAATCGCCTTGCTTCCCTTTTTCGCGACGCGGTTTTTCTGGCACCACACGCAGAATTTCAGCGCTTCATACGACAGCGTACCCTCGATGGCCGGCAGAAAAATATACGGCATAAAATACTCGAACATCGTGCCTGTCCATGACACAAGCCCCGTGTACCGCCCCGCGCTGACCAGCGTCCGCCCCAGCGCCCCCCAGTGCTTTTTCGGAATCGCCTTGCTCGCGACGGCGTAGTAGCCCGTCATGCGAGCCTCGCTCATCAGCAGGTCATAGTACGACGGGGAAAGCTCCATCGTCTCCATGTCAAGCCCGATGTGCAGAAGCCGGCGGCGTTTGTTATAAAATATGGCGATATCCGTTTCGCCGATGAGCTTCTCTATTCTGGCGGCGAGCTTTTCAAGTCCAATGAACTCGTTTTTATACTCCATTATCCCCTGCTTCAAGGCGACTAAGCTGCAAAGGAAGTTGCCGCTGTCCACAGAGGAAACGTACCGCGGATACAGCGGGCGCAGCGTCCTCGTGTCATACCAGTTCAGCAGATTGCCCCGGTGCTTTTCCAAACGGTCAATGGAGTTCAGCGCCCGCTCCGTCCGCACGAACATCTCCGCGCTGTCGATGAAGCCGAGGTCCCGGGCGGCCAAAACGCACATCATCATCATGCCGATATTCGTCGGCGAGGTACGGTGCGCGGTGCGGTGGACTGGCGTCTCCTGCATGTTGTCAGGCGGCAGGAAATTGTTCTCTTTGGTGCAAAGCTCGTCAAAGTAAACCCACATCGCCGCCGCGTAGGAGGTCAGGCGGTCACGGGTAAAATAGTCAAGCGAAACGCCGCGCTTCTCGTTTTCCCGCCCCGAAAGCAGCGTGAAGAGCACGCCCGACAAAAAAAGCATCGCGCACAGGCGCGCCGACGCGTGAGCCGACAAGAGAAGAACCGCCGCCGCCGTTATGAGCGGCAGGCACAAAATCGCCGTCCGCTTGGCCGAATTTCCGCTGTCGCTTTGGGCGAAGGTCGTCCATTCAAGAAGCTTCTTTTTGCTCACGAGCCTGCGCCACATCGCCCGGGCAATCGCGCAAATCGACACCCACGCCGTCTGCGGCAGCATGAGCAGGAGCGCCGCGCCGCGCGTAAAATCCCCCAGCGCCGACGGCATGACCGACGAATAAAACAGCCGCGAGAACATCGACGTGCCGCCCATAAAAACGGTTCGCAGCGCGGAAAAAATATGGCCGCCCGGCACGCTTAAAATCGCGATGGCCGCCGCGACTGCCGCCGCTTTTTCGTCCATAAACACGGACAGCAAAACCGCAAGGCACGCCGCGATCGGCGTCAGCGAACGGCGCAGATTGTCGAGCAGCTTGAATCTGGAAAGGCCGCTTAAGGGATTTTTCCCGAAGATGAATCCGGCGTTCTGCCAGTCGCCACGGATCCACCGCTCCATGCGGTCGAAGTACGCGCCCAGGCGTTTCGGGAAGCCGTCGGTCACCTGCAAGTCGGATACGAATCCGCACCGCAGGTAGCCGCCCTCCAGAATATCATGCGAGAGTATAAGCCCCTCGGGCAGCGTGTCGTTGAGCAGCGCGTAGAACGCGTCCACGTCGATAAGTCCCTTTCCAGCGAAAATCCCCTCGCCGAAGAAGTCCTGATACCGCTCAGAGGACACGTTGTCATAGGCCGTGATACCGAAGTCACCGGCCAGGATTTTCGAGAACACCGTTGACGACTCGCCCACGCCGACTCCCACGCTCGGCGCGAGTATGCCGTATCCGTCGGTGACGGTTCCTGACTCGCGGTCGGTCACCGGGCGGTTCAGCGGATGCATCGCCGCGGAAACGAGCGCCGCCGCCGTATCCAGCGGCAGGGACGTGTCTGCGTCGAGCGCCAAAACCGACTTGGTTTCACGCAGTCCGCCGGTGTCCCCCAGCAGTGTCAGAAAGCCGCCCGTCTCGCCTTTTATCTCCCGGATCAGCTGGGTTATCGCGCCGCGCTTGCGCTCCCACCCCGTGAAGCTCCCCTGCGTAACGGAGTAGTCCCGCGGCCGCACCGCCAGTATAAATCCCCCGCCGTATTGGCTGTTCAGCTCGCCGATCACGCGCTCCATCGCCGCGATTTCCGGCTTGTCCTCCGGCTTTTCGGGCGTGCCCGCGCCTTTCAGGTCGGCCAGCAGCAGAATTTTCACGTTCTCCTGCCCGTTTGACAGGTACAGCTCCTTGAGGTGATTTTTAAGCTTCCCGGCCTTTTCCGCACCCGGCAGCAAGGTCGAAACCACGATAAGCGTTTTGTTTTCACTGGGAACCCTGTTTTTGATTTCCATCCGTGGCAGCGGATACGTCCGCACGCACGCCGCGCCCAGCATCCGAACAAGTACGCCCGTGACCTCCCAAAACGGCAGGTACAAAAGCGGCACGAGATACCACGCCCCTGTCATATACGCCGTCAGCACAGCCGCCATAAGCGGAAAAAACGCCTCCGCGATGAGAAACGCCGCGCCCCTTTTCCTGTATTTGCCGCGCGGCAGAATGTACAGCCCGATGTGCCTGTCTCTCTCTCCCCGCCCGGCCAACGCCTGTTTAAGAGCCTTTTCGGCCACCGTTTCCTCCTCTTCGCCCGACTCCCGCGCCCGCTTGGATATGAAACTTCTGTACAGGGCTTTTGTCGCCTCGTCCATATGCCGGTATACCCCGACGGGGTCCTGCATAAGGATTTTTTCGACGGGACTTAACCGCCCGTTCACCTCATTGAAATCAATGTCGGGCAGATTACGCAGGGACTTCACGGCATTTCCCAGCAGCGCGGCCGCCCGCTCTCCCCGGATGCCGCCGACGCTTTTCATCTGACAGCTTTCCCACGCTCTGTGCAAAAGCGCGCACCGAAGCATGACCGGCAGAAGATCCGCCTCGGAGCCTTTAAGCGCGCGGCCGGACAGCAGCCGCGTCAGCTCCTCCTGATCTGGCGCGATGCCGTCCGCGCATATTTCCAGGCACAGGTCATAAAGCCTCGGCAATCCGTTTTGCCCCGGCGGAAGCGGCGCCGCGTCCCGGACCGTGCCGAAGCCCGACCTCAGCTCACGCTCGAACATATAATAATTATCGCCGAGCCAGTCGTCGAACGGTGTCCTGTCCTTCTGCTTCAGCGATATTGAATATTCCTTTCTGATGTCCCTGAGTTCTTTTCGGAGCAGCTTTAAAAGCGGCTTTGTATTCACCTTTTTCCGCATTATGAATTCCTTTCCGCAGAAACGTTCATGTGCAGGGACCAATGTAGAGGCGATTATCAATCGCCCGCCGCGTAAAATTTTACGCCTTTCTTTCTATGGGCGATTAATAATCGCCCATACATTGGACTTGTTCACAGGCGAGCACAGTTCGCCCCTGCATTGGACTTGTTCGCAAATTGTTTCATCATCATTTCGCAAAATAGGTCTTTTTTAAATCCATAATCCCTCTCACCATATGCACCGCCATCAGCGCCGCGAAAACGCCCGTCACGATTTTCGTCATCACGGTCAGATATTTCACGGTCTTGCCCGCGTCCGCCGCCAGCCTGAGACATTTCACCAGTTCTTCCATAAATCCTCCATCATACTAATGTTAGTTGGTCAGTAAAACCCCGTGCGCAATCGACGGTATGCTCTCGCCCTGTAACGACGACACCGGCGACATCAGCGCCCCCGTCCCTACAAACAGCACGCGTTTCAGCTCCCCCGCTTTCAACCTGCGCATGATATACGAGCAGACCACCGCGCCGCTGCACCCGCAGCCCGACGCGCCCGCGTGGACGTCCTGCCCGTTCAGGTCGTAGAGCATCATTCCGCAGTCGGCGTGCACGCCGCCGATGTCCACGCCCTCCTGCTTCTGCATAAGCTCGAGCAAAAGCTGCGAGCCTACCGAGCCCAGATCCCCGGTCAGGATCATATCGTATTCCTCGGGCGACGTATTCGTGTCACGCAGGAAATCAATGATCGTTGAGCAGGCCGCCGGAGCCATGGCCGCGCCCATATTGTTCGCGTCCTTGATCCCCAGATCCTGTATGCGCCCGATCAGAACGGCCTCTATGTGGGGGCCGTCTCCCTGCGCCTCGACCACGGCCGCGCCTGCCGCCGTCGCCGTCCACTGCGCCGTCGGGCAGCGCTGGCCGCCATACTCAAGGGGCATCCGAAACTGCTTTTCCGCCGAGCAGAAATGCGACGACGTTGACGCGACCGCCATTCTCAGCGCGCCGCTGTCCGTCATGATCCCCGCGAGCGCGAGGGACAGCGACATCGTCGAGCATGCCCCGAACAGCCCCGCGAAGGGCATGTCCAGCTCGCGGATGCCGAAGGTCGTGCCTGTACACTGGTTGAGCAGGTCGCCTGCGAAAATCATGTCCGCCTCGGAGGGCGACGCGCCCGCCGCCGCCAAAGCCCGTATGACCGCCTCGCGGTGCAGGGCGCTTTCCGCTTTCTCCCAGGTAGCTTCGCCGGTGGTGGCGTCCTCAAAAATTTTATCGAACTCCGCGCCTAAGGGGCCTTCCCCTTCCTTCTTCGCGCCGACCGCCGCCGAGCCCGTTATGACGGGCCTTGACGGCAGCATAAGCGTATACCGTCCCTGACGTATTGCCATGTTAACTCTCCTTTTTACTCGATGCGGCGTTTACCGTTGCGTAATCCAGTAAATCAACCCATAAACCACCGCCGCGCTGCTTCCATAAACAATCACCGGCCCGGCGATCTTGAACATTTCCGCGCCCGTGCCCAGAATCCGTCCCTCGCTTTGAAACTCCATGGCCGGAGCGACGACGGAGTTCGCGAAGCCGGTAATGGGTACGATCGTGCCCGCGCCGGAATGCTTCGCGATTTTATCGAACACACCAAAAGCCGTCAGTATCGCCGTCAGCACGATCAGCGTAATGGGCACAAGCGCGCGGACGCCGTCCTCGTTTACGCCCAGCCGCTCAAACAGCTTATACAGGCCCTCGCCCAAAGCGCAGATCGCACCGCCTACCAAAAACGCCTTGATCATATTCAATCCTTTCGGCGAAGGGGGAGCGGCTTTTTTGGCCATCTTGTCATATTCTTTATCGGTAATTGACATTTCACTGTTCCTTTCACAATAAGCTCTCACCCGCCCTAAAGGCGCGGTATTATACCGAGAGTTCATAATAAATTATCAAACGTATTTTGTCCCGATTATGTTAAATATATTCAAACTTGAAGTAACACAACAAACGCATAAGTAAAAAATGTAAACAAAATTACATTTTACAGTTTGTTCATTTATACGTTTGTCGTAAATTTCTTTCTCATTAGCGTTGACTGGAGCACAGTGTTGTGCTAATATAATTGTATATGTAATAGACTTCTTGCAAAACTCTTGGTTTTGCGCCGATGAGTGTTGAAAACATTCATCGGTCAAACTCTCAGAGAGAGTTATGCAAGAAGTCTAATGGGATCGGAGTGTTGTACTTGAAAAAGCTCGCCAAAACCGTATCTTCCCTTTTAACCGGCCTATGTCTGCTCGCCGCTATGTCCGCTCCGTCCGTCGGCGTACTTGCCGCCCGGTATACGGAGCAGGTACAGGTCGCGCAGTTCAGCGCGTTCAGCGCCGCCGTATCCGGCATGATCCGGCAGGAGGAGCTGAAGTCCGGCGTCGGTTCAGGCTCAAAAGCAGACTCGTCCTCCGTGGACGGCGAATACGAATCAAAAAGGATCATCGTAAAATCAACGGGTTCCGCGCCCGACATGTCGGAGTTCGGCGCTTCGCAGATCGCCGCCGGGCCGGACGGGGTATACGTCCTGCAGTTCGGCAGCGTTTCCGCCGCCAAGTCCTGCGCCGACGCGCTCGCGGACGATCCCCGCGTGGCATACGCCGAGCCTGACGTGCTGCTTTCCCTCTGCGAAACCGTCTCGGAGGAACCGCCCCTGGTTGCGGAAGAGCCGACTCCCCGCTACCTGTCCTGGGGACCTGAATACATAGAGGCTGACCTGTATGAAAAATATCTGCTTGACAACGGATACGGCGCGAATTCGGCCGTCGTCGCGGTCGTGGACTCAGGCGTCGCGGAGCACGAGGCGCTGGCGGGCAAAATTGCGCCGGGCGGTTACGATTTTATCGACATGGACGACGACCCGTCAAACGACGGCCATTCCCACGGCACGCATGTGGCCGGTATCGTCGCCGACTGCACACAAAATCTGAACGTGAAGATATTGCCCGTCCGCGTGTTGGGAGACAACGGTACGGGCTACGCCTCCACCGTCGGCAACGGCGTCAAATACGCCGCCGACAAGGGCGCAAAGGTTATTAATCTGAGCCTTACCGGCCCGCATTCGATGTACTACGAGGATTCGATCACATACGCTATGGGCAAAAACGCGGCCGTCGTCGCGGCAGCAGGAAACACGGGCGGCGATACGGCGGATCTTTGCCCGTCGCATATAGACGCGATTATCGTCGTCAGCTCCATAGCGCAAAACGGCTTGCTCGCATCCACATCCTGCCGGGGCAACAGCGTTGACTTTGCCGCGCCGGGCGTCCTGATCAACAGCTGTGTACCCGGCCCCGAAAAATACGCAGTGAAAAGCGGCACCTCCATGTCCGCCGCTTTCGTCTCCGCCGCCGCCGCGATGTACTGCCTGTTCAGGCCCACGGCAACGACGCGCCAGATCAATAATTTTCTCATCGACACGGCCTTTGACGCGGGAGACAGGGGCTTCGACATCAAATACGGCTACGGTATCCCGAAGCTTTCGCTGGGCTACACGGGCGATCTGAGCGAGCCGGCCATAACGCTTGACAAAACGTCGGTCTCCCTGAATTTCCTGGATACGGCAAAGCTGACCGCGAGGGTAAGCAAGCCGCGCTACTACGTGGACACCGACGTCGTGTGGCAGTCAAGCAATACGAAGATCGCAAATGTTGACAGCCGGGGCAACATCATCGCGACGGGACGCGGCCAGGCGGTTATCACAGCCGCGACCAGGGATGGCCGGTGCTCCGCGAGGTGCACGGTGACGGTGAACTACACGATATTTCAGTGGCTTATCGTGATATTGCTGTTCGGATGGATTTGGTATGTCTAGATTCTAGACGGTAGACAGTAGATGGTAGATGTGGTTAATACTACTCCGCAATAAGAAACATAAACGAAAAAGTCTGCGCAAAAATCCATATATCAAAGTTTTTTGCTTGGCTTTTTCTATGTTTCTAATTGTAGAGTAGTATAGGGAAACAAATTCGTTAAAATTTTTTGGAGGATAATATATGGGTCTAAGGCAAAAGATGGATGAACGGTTCACTCCTGAGGTTCGTGCGGAGATCAGGAAAAACGTCCGGCATCCCATTTCCTGGGTGAAAGGCGTTGACCTTGAAGACGGCAACCGCATCGCCCCTTATGAGCTTTTGGTTTTTTTCGGCTCAAGCTTTTTCGGCTCGCTGGCCGGGGCCTACTCCGGCAGGCAGGATTTCCTGTTCAGGGAGTTCTACCGCGTTCCGCCCAATATGATGAGCGTCGCGGGCATCGTCACCTCCCTGTATGACGCGTTCAACGACCCCTTTGTGGGTACGTGGATGGACCGGTGGCGCCTTCCCGCGCAGAGGCTCAAGCTTATCATGCGCATCGCCGCGGTCACAGGGCACACGCTGGATCTCATCCGGATGGTGGACGGCGGGTTGAGTCCATGGGGCCACATCATGCTCCTGATCTTCTGCAACTGCTTAAAGGACTCCATCAATACATTTGACTCGGTCGCCATCCAGAAGCTGCGCGCGTCCATCAGCCCGTATACGCAGGAGCGGGTGCGCGTGGGCGTTTGGGAATCCGTCGGCACGCAGATATCATATCCATTCGCGTCAATTCCGATGATTTTGATGGGCTGGAGGGACGTCTTTGGGTTCAACGATTATCAGATCATCTTCATCGGCGCGCTGATTTTCCTGCCGGTGAATATGATGGCGTCCGCCGCGAAGTCTTTTATAAAGGTCAGGGTCGATTTCAACGCCGAGCAAAAAGCGCGGGAGGCCGAGCGGCAGAAGGAACTGGAAGAAGGAAAAATCAAAGAGGCCGCCCCGGAACAGTTAAGCCTGCGCGAGCAGCTGGGAGTCGTCAGGCACAACAAATATTTCAAGGTAAACCTTGTCTGCGGCCTGCTCGCGGTGCTCACGCCGACGGCGGGCGACGCGCTTGTTCAATGGCGTTATCTCGCGCCGAAGGCGACGGTGTTCGGCCAGACGATGAGCGGGGAAGGCTGGCTTTTGTTTAAGGATACGCTCGCTGGCGTTCTGGTTACATTCACAAACCCGTTCAGCAGGCAGATCGTCAACTGGCTGGGCGGGCCGCTCAAGACACAGAAAATCAGAAACCTGGTTGAGGCGGCCGGCAACATCATCAAATTGATTGCAGGAATCCGAACCGTCCCGGGAATTTTTACCCATATTATAGTAGAAAACATACAATGCGTTTTCAGCGCCGCCGATACTGTTGCAGGCAACATGCTTGGCTACGAGTTTTATGATTACGTCGAGCTGAAAACAGGCGTGCGCTCGGAGGGAATCACCAGCTCCATGTCAAGCTTGATCAACAAAACCGTTACGAACAACATAGGCACAATCACAGGCAACGCCGCCCTTACATGGATGGGCTACAGCGGCGGGTACCTTGAAGCGGGCAAGGGGCCGCCTGAACGCTATATGAAATATGTCTGGCCGCTGGCCATGCTGGCTCCGGCCGTTGACAATCTCATATACTTCGTTGGCCGCTCAACGATCAAGTGGACGACCGAGGATCGTATTCGCACGGAAGCGCTTCTGACGGAACGCAGGGCAATGCTGCTGTCAGCGGAGGAAGAGATAGCGGAAACAGTGGAATCAGGACAAACATAATTATGATAAAAAAACGAATCATCAACACAGCCGCTTTTCTTATATTGCTTTTGACGGAGGTACTCATCGCGCTGTACGTGCATGACGATTTCATCCGCCCGTATTTCGGCGACGTACTCGTCGTGATTCTGATCTACTTTTTCGTGAGGATATTCTTCACCGAATGGCCGCGCCTGCTGCCGCTGTACGTATTTTTGTTCGCGGCGGCTGTCGAAGGGCTGCAATACATCAGCTTTGTCGAGCGTATCGGGCTTGCGGGCAACGCGTTTTTCGCGACGGTGCTGGGCACGTCGTTCAGCTGGTGGGATATGCTTTGCTACGCGGCGGGGTGCGTGCCGCTGGCGGTTATTGAGATTATCAAGTATATGAGAAATCAAAAGGAGATAACCCCATGAATCAATATGAGCTTAAACAGGCTTTCACCGGCGGGCGGCAGGTATACGGCACGCTCGTAGCATCGCCGTCGCCGAAATGGGCGGCGGAAATACGCAAGGCCGGGCTGGATTTTGTGTTCATTGATTCCGAGCACATGCCGCTTGACCCCTCCGCGCGGGCATGGATGTGCCGCTGTTACCGTGAGATGAACCTCGCGCCCATCGTACGCATTCCGCGCTGTAACGCTATGGAAGCTTTCGCCGCCATGGAAGCGGGCGCCGCCGGCGTGATCGCGCCGTATATCGAGACGGCCGAGGAGGTCCGGATCCTCGCCGGCGTGCTCCGGTACCGCCCGCTCAAGGGCGAACGGCTCAAGGGCGTGCTGGACGGGACGGTCACGCTGACGGAAAAGGAGCGCGAATACTTCCGCAATTACAACGACGGTTGCCTGCTGCTGCTGAACATAGAAAGCCGCCATGCCGTTGACCATTTGGACGAGCTTCTTACAGATGAGGTTGACGGGGTATTCATCGGGCCGCACGACCTTTCGATCAACCTGGGCATTCCCGAGGAATATGACCATCCCGAATTTGAACTGTATGTCGAACGGATCATCGCCGCCTGCCGCGAGCGCGGTATCGGCGTCGGCAACCACAACTCCGGCAGCCTGGAAAAGCAGATCAGCTGGGCCAAAAAGGGCATGAATATCACGATGTGGAACTCGGATGTGGGCAGGTTCGTGCAAGCGATCGGAGAGGACTTTGACAGGGTGAGGAAAGCTCTGGGTGAGGAAAGCGGCGAGGCGCGCGGCGTTGTTACGATTTAGAAACACCACCACGTTCCCCTAAACCACATCTACAATCTAGAGTCTGGGAGCTAAAAAACATGAACATCCCCTACCCCCGCGTATGCGCCCACCGGGGCCTGTCCGCGCTCTTGCCGGAAAACTCCCTCGCGTCCCTTGAGGCGGCCGCCGACGCGGGAGCGCAGGAGATCGAGTTCGACCTGCGGGTGCGTGACGATACAATCATCCTCCGTCATGACCCAATAGCACTCACAGGCCTTGGTAGAGCCGCGCCCCCGGCGGCGTTCGAGGACGTGCTTGAGCGTCTGGCCGGTCGCGTGATCATGAATATACATATCAAGGTACCGGAAGCGGTCCCGGGCGCCGTCGAGATCATTGAGCGATATGGCTGCCGGGACAGCGTGTACATTGCCGGTGGCGGGCCGGTCATGAAAGCCGCCTTAGCCATCGCGCCGGACATCGCGCGCTGCTGTCTGGAGGGCCACATGAA